>JBQCEI010000720.1:0-7366 GCA_051960375.1 Aureliella sp.
AGGAAAGGTGCTCGCGTTTGACCGGCCGTGGGAAGGGATCTACTGCGGTTACTGCACGGTGATCTACGATGAGAAGGCGGATTTGCAGCGCGGCAAGTATCGCGTCTATTACCGCGGCATGCCTGCGGGCTCGACCGATGGCTCGGCCAAGGAAGTGACTTGCATCGCCTTCTCGCAGGATGGCATCCGCTGGCAGAAACCCGAGCTCGGGCTGTTCGAGATCAACGGCTCGAAGGACAACAACGTCGTCTGGGCGGGCGACCCGCCCTTTTCACACAACTTCAGCCCGTTCATCGATACTCGCCCCGACTGCCCGCCCGAGCAACGTTACAAGGCGCTCAGCGGCTTGGACAAGACCGGGCTGGTCGCGTTTGTGTCGCCCGACGGGCTGCATTGGAAAAAGCTCCGCCAAGAGGCGGTGATTCCGCGCAAGACGCCGTTTAAGGTCACCTGGATGTTCGACTCGCAGAACGTGGCATTCTGGTCCGAGTCGGAGCGCAAGTATCTGAGTTACTTCCGCGTCTACACCGGCGTGCGGCGCATCGCTCGCTCGGAAAGCACCGACTTTGTGCACTGGAGCGAGCCGGTGCTGATGGAATACGAAAACGACGGACAGAAGGCACCGGTCGAAGAACTGTATACGAATCAAACGAGTCCTTACTTTCGCGCGCCGCACTTGTATGTCTCAGTTGCGGCTCGTTTCGTACCGGGCCGTCAAGCGATCAGCGACGCAGAGGCGGCCGAGCTTCAAGTCGCCAAGAACTATTACAAAGACTTGTCCGACGCAGTGCTGATGACTAGCCGCGGCGGCAATGTTTATGAGCGAACGTTCCTGAGCTCATTCATTCGCCCGGGCATTGGCTTGCGGAATTGGGTGTCTCGCACCAACTATCCGGCGCTCGGGATTGTTCAGACCGGCCTGCACGCGATGTCGATCTACGTCAATCAGGATTATGCTCAGCCCACTTCGCATTTGCACCGCTATTCGTTGCGGCTGGATGGATTCGCGTCGGTTCGAGCCGAGTATGGCGGCGGTGAACTGCTTACTAAACTGCTCCGATTCAGTGGTACGAGTTTGCAGCTGAACCTCTCCACGTCGGCTGTCGGTTTGATCGAGGTCGAGATCCAAGATGAAAGCGGCAAACCGATTCCCGGCTTCTCAGCCGATGATTGCGTTGAAGTGATCGGCAATGAAACCGACCGCACGGTGCGCTGGAAATCGGGCAGCGATTTAAGCGAGCTGGTCGACAAGCCGGTACGGCTGCGCTTCATCATGAAAGATGCTGATCTTTATGCCTTCCGCTTTGCAGCCCCCGACCCGCGCGAGAAATGTTTGACGATCTTGCGCAAGGGCATGGAGGCCGACGAGTTCTGGCCAGCGATGCACGCGGCCGAAGCGTTGACGCAAGCGGGTCAAGGCGATGAAGTGATCTCGCAGCTTCGCGACCGCTTGCCGGGCGAGCGCGACGATCAGCATCGTTGCGGACTGGCTCGCGAACTGGTCCGAGCCGGCGATCGCTGCGCTTTGTCGGTATTGTTCGAGATTCTCGGCGATGCTGACTCAAACGGCCGCAACCATGCCGCCGAGAGTCTTTACAAGATCGGTGAAGTGGGCGACGGCAAGCTCATGCGAGAAGCTCTCGCCCAATCGGCCAATCCAGCGCTGCAGCTCTGGGCCGCCGCGGCTCTCGTCAAGTCGGGCGACGACGAGCCTCGCGAACTGCTCAGGAAACAGCTTCGCTCCGATGACCGCGAGATTCGCAACCTGGTGGCATTCATTTTGTCGCGCATCGGCACGCAGGAGGATGCGGCGGCTCTCAACCAAACGCTCCAGCGCGAGACCGATGCGACGGCCCGCGCTCGACTGATTTGCGCCCTGGCGAGCATCGGCGATGCGAAAGCCCGCGACGAACTGAAACGCAATCTCACCTCGGAAGACGCGGCCATTCGCACGATGTCGGCCGAGTGCGCGGGGCCTGGCGGTTGTTGGAATTGCGAGCCCCAGCTCAGGCGGCTTCTCGACGACGAGACGCTCGACGTGCGGGTGCGAGCGGCTCACGCGTTGATCATGCTCAACCGCAACGAACAGCAGCGGTGGAAGCAATGAACCCGCAGTCCTCGCACGCATCGGAGCAGCCGAGCGTCACATCCGAACCGACTGTCCAGCAGCTGTTCGATTTGAGTGGCCGCGTGGCCTTGGTCACCGGCGGTTGCGGCCATCTCGGTCGCTCTCTTTGCCGCGCGTTGGCCGAAGCAGGAGCGTCAGTTGTTGTCACCAGCCGCGATCCAACGCGAGCTAGCACGTTTGCCGCGAGTCTTCCGTGCGTCAACGGAGCCAAGCATTACGGCATTGCTCTCGACCATATGGACTCTGAGTCTTTGCCTGCGCGTTTCGCCGAGGCCACTTCGCTTGCTGGCCCTGTCGATATCCTCGTCAACAATGCGTGCGAGGCACCTGATGCCGATTGGTCAACGGTTACCGCGGAGCAGTTTTCTAGGCAACTTGATAACTGCACAGGTTACTTCGTGTTGTCAAAGTTGACTCGTGACCATGCTGTTGCGTGCGAGCGTCCTGCAAACATCATCCTGCTCGGCTCGATGTATGGCGTCGTGGGTTCTTATCCCGACGCGTACGAGGGAATCGGCATCGCAAGCCCGGTCGCTTACCACGCGCTCAAGGGTGGCATCGTTCACATGACCCGGCACTTAGCCGTGTACTGGGCCAAGGATCGCGTGCGCGTCAACTGTCTCAGCCCCGGCCCGTTTCCTTCGGCTCAAGCAGCCCCTGCAATGGTTGAGCGGCTAAAGGCCAAGTCGCCGATGGGACGCATGGGCCAGCCGCACGAACTGAAGGGTGCGGTGCTGTTTCTTGCCTCTGATGCGAGCAGCTATGTGACGGGTCAGAACCTGATCGTCGACGGCGGCTGGACCGCCTGGTAAAGCCTCACCACCCTCGTTCCCAGGCTCCGCCTGGGAACGCACTGTCTTGGAGGCTCCGCCTCCGGGAACCCGCCAAACCGCTTGTTGAGATAGTGGAGCGGTGAGTTGGCCTGCTTGCCGGGTTCTGCGAGGCAGAGCCTCGCGAGCAGTGCGTTCCCAGGCAGAGCCTGGGAACGAGGATGTTCTCTGGAGAAGGATGGGATGAATAGATGCCGGTTTCAGTCTCCGATTACTCAGTCCACGATGAACAGATATGGCACGAAGAGCTGCAGGACTTTGTGCCCGAGCGCGTCTTCGATGCTCACATTCACTTGTTCCATCCGGGACATCTGCCGCCAACATCGCCTGCGGCTGCGGAGCCTTGGAGCTTTGCCGATCTGGCGGTGCTCGAGCGATGGGCTGAGCGGTTGTATCCGGGGCGGGAAACGCACTTTCTGTTGCTGGGTAGTCCTCTGCCGGGCATCGATGTGGCGGCACACAATCGCTGGTGCATCGAACAAGTTCGCCGCGATCCGCAGTCGCGGATGAATCGGCTAGTGACCCCGAGCTGCCGGATTGAGGATATCCAGCGCGATGTGCGCGAGCCGGGTGTCATCGGACTCAAACCCTATCGCATCTTTTCGATCACCGGCGACATCGCTCAGTGCCGCATTCACGAGTTCTTGCCGCATGAACAACTGGAGCTCGCCAACGAGTTCGGATTGTTCGTCACGCTGCATCTATCGCGCTATCACGGCTGCGCCGACCAGCTGAACTTGAAGGACTTGCGCGAGTTCACCGGCAAGCGCTATCCCAACATCAAATGGATTCTCGCGCACTGCGCTCGCAGTTTCACTTACTGGCCGATTCGTCAGGCGATCGACCAGCTCCGCGATATGCCGAACCTTTGGTATGACGTTTCAGCGGTGACCGATGTGCGGCCTCTGATCACGCTGTTCTCGCGCGAGGATCGCCGCCGCATTTTGTACGGTTCCGATGGCGTCGACTCGACTTATTTCCACGGGCAATACGCGGCGATGGGACGCGCCTGGCAGGGCGTCAACGCGGACCGCCTCGACTTGAAATTCCCGCACTGTGACGGTCGTCCGATCTTGGCGATCTACGAGCAGCTACTGTCGATGAAGCAGGCTGCCGAGATCGCGCAGTGGTCCACCGCCGACATTGAAAATCTATTCTGGAAGAACGCTGTCGCGCTCTTGGGCATTCGTTTTCAGGACGCTGAGCAAGAATACGCTTCGCAGGTTGGCTCGCAGGTTAGCTCGCAAACGCAAGCGATGTACCAGCGAGCCCGTCAGCTCATTCCCGGCGGGACACAGCTGCTGAGCAAGCGGCCCGAGATGTTCGCGCCGGGACGTTGGCCTGCTTACTTTCGCGAGGCTCGCGGTTGCGAAGTAGTCGATCTCGACGGTCGTCGATACGTCGACATGACCACGTCGGGAATTGGTTCATGCCCGCTCGGCTATGCGGATCCGGATGTCACTCGAGCTGTGCAGCGTCGCATTGCCCTGGGTTCGATGACGACGCTGAATGCGGCCGAAGAGGTCGAACTGGCCGAGTTGCTTATCCAGCTGCATCCTTGGGCCGAGCAAGCTCGCTTTGCTCGATCGGGCGGTGAAGCGATGGCGATCGCGGTACGGATTGCTCGCGCGGCGACCGGCCGCGACAAGATCGCGTTCTGCGGTTATCACGGTTGGTCGGATTGGTATCTAGCGGCCAACCTCACCACGTCCGAGCCGCACGACCACTTGCAAGGGCACCTGTTGCCTGGATTAGAACCGGCCGGCGTGCCGCAAGGCTTGGCCGGCACGGCGCTGCCATTCACTTACAACCGGCTGGACGAACTGGAACAGATCGTCGACCGGCACGGCGGCGAACTGGCCGCGGTCGTTATGGAACCGACGCGCTCGGTCGATCCCGCCCCGGGCTTTCTCGAAGGAGTGCGGCAGCTGTGCCAGCGGTGCGGAGCGGTAGTGGTGTTCGATGAGATTTCGTCGGGCTGGCGGATGCATCTGGGCGGAGTTCATTTGAAATATGGTGTCGAGCCCGACATGGCCGTGTTTGCCAAGGCGATCAGCAACGGTCATCCGATGGCCGCCATCATCGGTCGCGGCTCGGTGATGGATGCCGCACAGCGATCCTTCATCTCGAGCACTTACTGGACGGAAGCGGTCGGGCCGACTGCCGCTCTGGCTACGATTCGCAAGCTGCAGCAGCTCGACATCGCCTCGCATACCGAGCGCATCGGCGGACTGATGCGCGATCTTTGGCAAGCCTGCGGTCGGCGCTACAACGTGCCCGTAAAAGTCTTCGGCCACCCTGCCCTGCTGCACTTGGGTTTTGAGCATGCCGAAGCCGCGGCGCTCGGCACGTTTTTTACCGTCCGCATGCTCGATCGCGGCTTCCTGGCCGGCAGCGGCTTTTATCCGAGCCTCGCGCACACCGAGCGGCACATCGAACAGTATGGTCAGGCTGCGGAACCGGTCTTTGCAGAGCTGGCGGAAGCGATTGAGGCCGGCGATATTCTGCACCGCTTGCAACAGAGCGGCTGCTCGGTGCGACACTCGGGCTTTGCGCGGTTAGCGTGATGACTTTGGCGCCTGCGGGTTCCAACTCGAGAATACTCTCAATTGGAAACACAGAGGCACAGAGAGAGAACTGTGGCATGCGAAGCTCTGTGTCCTCTGTGCCTCTGTGTTTTTTGTTCTTGCGAATGAACATTTACACTCATCGAGATCCACCCAGCTGAAGCACTTTTCTATTAAGATGTCAGCGTGGCAGCCCCCGCATCAACCCAGTGAATCCACGGAGCCCGATCATGGACTTGGCGCGAATCAGCACGCTGAAAGCGGCGGCGACCCTGGTTGCCACGATGATAGTGTTGATCCAAGTCGGCAGCGAGATTGCTCATGCGGGCGATTGGCCGCAGTTTCGCGGCCCGAACTCGACCGGCATCTCGAGCGACACCGAGCCGTTGCCGATCCGCTTTTCGCCGACCGACAACTTGCGTTGGTCGGCCAAAGTGGGCGATGGCGTCGGCGGAGCCGTGGTGGCGGCTGGGCGCGTGTTCGTCAGCGGCATGACCGCCGAACAAACGGTCAGCCTCTTTGCACTGGATGCCGCCACCGGCAAACAGCTTTGGCGACGCGACTGGCCGACCGGTCCACTACCGGAGATCCATGCGACGAACAGCCCGGCCAGCGCGACGCCAGCGGCCGATGCCGAGCGAGTCTACTTCTACTTCAGCACGCTGGGCTTGCTGGCTGTCGACGCCAAGACCGGCAGCGATGCGTGGCATTACCAGTTGCCGACTCCGTTCTTCATTTTCAAATGGGGACCGGGCATGTCGCCGGTGTTGTATCGCGACATGGTGTTGTTCTGCCAGGACGATGACCTCAATCCGGCTCTGTATGCCATCGACCGCGCCACCGGAGCTTTGCGCTGGAAGGACGAGCGGCCCGATATGGCGGTCAATTATTCGCACCCGGTCGTATGTACGGTCGATGGTCAAGACGAAATCGTGGTAGCCGGTACCGGCAAGTTGATCGGCTACGATCCCGAGACCGGAAAGCGAAAGTGGTTTGCAAAGGTCTTGCTGAGAAACATCAAGACGACTCCCGTGTGCCACGACGGAGTGGTTTACGTCTCGGTGCAAAGCAGCTCGATCGCCAACCAGTGGCTCGCCGCAGTCGACCGCGATGCGAAGGCGGGCAATCACGATAACCGGCTCGACAAAGCGGAGATCCAAGCGTTCGTCGGCAAAGAACCGGTTCCCGAAACCTTTTTCGGCAAGACCTTCGATCGCGGCGATCAGAACAAAGATGGTTTCTTGGAAGGAGCCGAACTGGATGTCGCCTTTCTGCATCCGGACAACTTTGCCGGCGCCGATTACCGCTCCAGCGGCGATGCGGCGGCCGAGCAGTTCATTTTGGCGGTTCGCGGTGGCGGCCAAGGCGATGTCACTCAGACGCATCTGCTGTGGAAGCATAAGACCAAAAGCACCGATCACATCGTCTCGCCACTGGTCGACGACGGCCGCATGTTTCTGATCAAAGGAGGCGGTATCACGACCGTCTTCGACACCGACCGCGGCGAGCCGCTGCGCGGTCCCAAACGCGTTGGCAACGGAGGCGATTACTTTGCGTCACCGGTTTGCGGCGACGGCAAGATCTATCTCGCCAGCGCCAACGGAAAGGTCGTCGTCCTGAAGAATTCCCCCGACTATGAAGAGCTGGCCGTGAACGATCTCGGCGAAAGCATCATCGCCACCCCGGCCATCGCCGACGGAAGATTGTTCGTTCGCACGCGAACGCAGTTGATGTGCTTTGGCGAGGATCAGCCAGCGAAATAATCGCCTATGCGACGGGCCCCCTTTGTGTCTTCGTGTCTTCGTGGTTCCAAAAGTTTTAACCACGAAGACACAAAGACA
>JBQCEI010000721.1:0-3110 GCA_051960375.1 Aureliella sp.
TGCATGAGTTTATACCTAATTTCAATGGTTTTATACGCTATCCCCGCGTCCAATCGTATGCCCCCTCCCCCCCGCCCCCTCTCCCCTATGCGGGGGGAGGGGCGGGGGGTGAGGGGCTCGGTTTGAGAGGTGATGAAACGCTTGTGGTCCGACCGAAGAAGCGCCGAAAGCTGGACGCGCTCCGCCCGAGGCTGGTATTTATGGTGGCGTGCCAAGTTTTTGTACTGGCGAGGTAACCAACGCTTCACAGAACCAGCAGCGCCCGCGGAAAGCTGTGATCGTCCAACGAGCATTGCCCGGCGGGATTGCTGGCTCGAACTGTGAAGTTCGCACAGGTGCAACCGGCACGTGTGAGCCGAATCCACGACCCTCCTTTGCAATCGCTCGCCCGCCTATGGCCATCGAATTCGCCTGCCAGCGTTGCTCTCGAACTTTGCGCGCCTCCGACGGCAGCGCCGGCCGGCGATCGCAATGTCCGGCGTGCAAGCACGTGCAGCAGGTTCCGAAGATCACGCCGACTCGGCGCTCCGGCCACAACAAGCGATGCGCCGCGGCGGCCGGCGATGCGCTCGTCAACATTCCTTGTCCTCAGTGCAAACAGCTGCTGGCATGCCCGTCAAAGCTCCTGGGCACGCGCGGCCAGTGCCGACAGTGCCAGCACATCTTCACGATCTCGCTCACGGCCTCCGAAGCGGCCGACAGCCGGCCCCCTGGACCCATCTTCAGTTGTCCGACTTGCCATCAACTGTTCGAAGGCCGCGAAGAGATGCGCGGCCGCAAAGGGAGATGCCACACCTGCCAAACCGTCTTCGCGATCCCGCTGAGTGAAGTCGGGCTGGCAGGTCGAGCAAGCTCCGGTAAGCCGGAGCACGAGCACGAGCACAGGGCTGCGATTGATCGCGATGGTGAAACTGGTACCGTTCTGGAAGAAGTGACCGGTTTGAATGCGGCCGCTGCCGCAGATCGCCCTTTGCCGGCGCAGATGGGTTCACCCGTCGAGCGAACTGAGTCCACTGAGCGAGCCGAGCCAACCTCACCGACCTCGCCGCTGCCGAGGCAATCGGCGGCCTCGGTCGTGACCGCTCTCCGCACGGCGGCTCTTCACTATATACCGCCGCGGCTGCTGCCCAAACGGGCCGAGTCGCCAGCGATGCAAACGCACTCGCCGGAATTGCAGTCGCGCGAGTTGCAGTCGCCCGAGTTGCAGCCGCAGCCTTCGCATTCGTCCCGATTCAAGTTGCCCAGGCGAGCCAAGGCCAGACAAGCGATGTTGGTCGGTGCGGGCTCGGTCGAGACGGAGCTGCTGGATGCCGTGGCGCTGCACAGCCGGGCGCGGCGAACGCTCGGCGCAGCGACCAACCGCTTGCCCTTGCCCATTCGCTTTGCGTGCGCGGCGTGTCACGGATTGATGGAAGTGCCCGCCACTTCGGCCGGAATGGAAACCGCTTGCCCGTTTTGCGAAGCGGTCCAATCGATTCCCGCTGGATCACCCGATGGGGATCGCGACGGAGCGGAATCGTCCTCCGCGGTTCGCGAGCGGCTGGGCGCGTTGGGGGCCTCGCCTGCAGTGCTTCAGAATCAGTGGTCCGCCCAGTCGGCGACGCGCCGCCGATCCGACTTGACGATCGCCAACGCGTTTCAGGTTGCCCTCGAACATTTCTTTCCGACGAGCCTCATCGCTCTGCTGCATGTCAGCATCGTCGCATTGAGTGCTGCGGTGAGCGTGGCGATCGTGTTCGGCGTCTTGCAGCTGCTGCGGTTCATCGGAGTCTCAGCCGCAGGCGTTCAAATGGCGGCTTTTATCTGCTCAGCGATCTTCGCTCTCGTCGCGCTGGCGGTCGGGGCATGGTTTGGAGCTTCGGTTAAACGCATGGCGCTCGAGGCAGTGCGACGGATGCCGTTTGATCTCGGTCAAGCTTTTTCGCCCGGCGATGCGTATGGCGTTTCGCTCGTGATCGTCTCGCTGGCGGGGCTGCTCGGTGGGCTCATGCGCGTGCCCACGCTGATCGAGTGGCTCTCGCCGGGCTCGGTCGGTTGGCTCGGGGCGGTGTGGGTGCTGGTCATGTTCGCCCTCTTCGTCGTCGCGCAAACGCTCTTGTCGTTCGCGTGCTTTGCGGCCCTGGATCACGCGAGCGGCCGCGAAGCGATCATCTGCTCGTACCGGATGGTCATGCAACATTTGCCCGTCATGGTCGCAGTCAAGCTGCTGACCTGGTTGGTGACGATCCCAATGGCCGTGTTGACGTTGGGCTTTGCGCTGCTGTTGCCCGCGTATGTCAACGCCGCGCTCTACAACCTGGCTCGCAACGTCGCTTCTGAGCCGCTCGCCTATTCGGATGTCAAGAAAATCGCCTAACCGGATTTACTTCGTGCCTTCGTGTCTTGGTGGTGAATGGTTTTTGAACCACGAAGACACAAAGGCACCAAGAAAGCCGGGCGGCCCGCTGTGCATGTAGGGGGTAGTATAATGACCCGGCTTTTTGTCTCTTCGCTTTCTCCCCGATCGCAAGCTCACCCGCAGCAGGCCCATCGATGAACCACCGGCGTCCTTTGGCTCGGCATGGTCGTTTGACCGCGATGAAAATCGTTCTCGCATTCTCGGTCGCTTGGGCGATGGCGCTGGGCGCGCCAAGCGAAGGGTATGCTCAAGAACCTTCGCGAGCGCAAGACCTGTTTCGCCGCGACAATTTGGTGGCCTGGTGCATCGTCCCCTTCGATAGCGCCAAGCGCACGCCGGCCCAGAGGGCTGAGATGCTCGATCGCTTGGGCATTCATCGGCTCGCTTACGATTATCGCGCCGAACATATTCCGACGTTCGACGACGAGCTCGATCAGCTCGCCAAACACCATATCGAACTGACCGCCTGGTGGTTCCCGACGCAACTCAACGACGAAGCGCGTTTGATTCTCGACGTGCTCAAGCGGCATGGCATCAAGACGCAGCTCTGGGTGACCGGTAGCGGTGGCCCGACGAAGTCGCCTGAAGAACAGCGGCAGCGCATCAAAGCGGAAGCCGATCGCATTCGGGCGATCGCCCAAGCGGCCGCCAAGCAGGGATGCACCGTCGGCCTCTACAACCACGGCGGCTGGTTCGGCGAGCCGGAGAATCA
>JBQCEI010000722.1:0-9237 GCA_051960375.1 Aureliella sp.
CTGCGACCACCGGCTCCAAAGTCTTTCGCCCGTACAGCGTCAGCCAGGTCGGCTACGCAAACGGCTGGAGCCAGCGCCGGCAGCTTAAGATCGAGTTCGCGCTGCCGACCAGTTTCGTCTCGGCCGACATCCTCGGCACCGGCATCAGCTATGGCCGACTGGAGTTGTACAGCGCCGACGGCACGCTGCTCGACCGAGCAACGACCGCTCAGCTCTCCGCCGGCCAGTCGCAAAAGCTGGAACTGGGAAGGCCGACGCCGGATATCGCCTACGCGATCATTCGCGGACACATGGGAACCGAGATCGGCATCGACAACATCGCCTACGGCCCGAAGACGCAAACGACGACCGACGCGTCCGGACGCTACGCCTTCACCAATCTCCCCGCCGGAAACTATCGCGTCCAAGTCGCCCTCTCGGGCGTCGTCTCCCGCGTTACCTCGCCCTCGGGCGCCCAGCAGGACGTCACTTGGCAATCGCAACAGGCCTCGCAGGGCCAGTCGATTCAGCACGTTGATTTCGGCATCAATTCTCAGAGCACCGCCTGGCACAATGTCCAGTTGGCTGCCGACGTCAACGGCGATGGGCACGTCACAGCGATCGATGCGCTGCTGGTCATCAATCTGATCAACCAGGGAGTCGAGTCGGCCCTGACCGGCAGCAGCATTCCGTTCACGCCTTACATCGATGTGTCGAACGACGCTTTTGTCACCGCTCTCGATGCACTGATGGTGATCAACGCAATCAACGCCGGCAGTGGCAGCGGCGAAGGGGACGCACCGCAAGCCGGCGCGGCGATAACAGCTGCGCCCGTTGCAGCCGAAGGGGAATTGGCGATCGCTCCTGTCATCGACGACTACCGTCAAGAGATTCAGCCAGATGCACATTTCGAAGCAGCAGCCGCTCGACCCACAATGGAGGAAGGCCGGCCGTCCGCAACGGATTGTCTCTTTTCCCAGTAGGCAAGTGACCAACAGCCATCCGCCTCCCCTGCCCTGCCGACCGATCGGGCCGCCAGCATCGATGCGCTGATGTCCGACAGTGATTTGCTCGCCAGCCTGAAGGCAAGCGCGTGGATTTTTACCGCGGAGGACGCGGAGAACGCGGAGGCGGAGTGACGTCGTTTATAATCGCCACCCGAGCGACCCCCGACGACATCGTGCCTTCCTGAGAAGTAAGAGAAATTGAAAAGTTCGTACCCGCAGATCTTCGTGCGATCGGATAAGGCCAACGTTTTAGCGAGCCGGCATCCTTGGGTTTGGGACAAGACGATCATCGAGCCGGCGGTAGCGCTGCCGGCGGGCAGCATCGTCGATCTGCTGTTGCCCGATGGACGCTGGGTGGGGCGCGGCGTCTACAATCCCGCCAGCCGCATTCGCGTCCGCGTCTATCAGTGGTCCAATGCCGCGCCGCTCGATGATGCATGGTTAGCTTCAAAGCTCTCGGCCGCTTGTGCGCTTCGCGACCAGTGGCAATCGATCCATGGCCCGCTCGATGCCGTGCGACTGGTCAACAGTGAAGGCGATGGCCTGAGCGGACTGGTCGTCGAACGCTTTGGCGCCTTCGCCGTCGTGCAAGTCACCGCGGCGGCCGTTATGCCGTGGCTGCCGACGCTCGGCGACTGGTTGTCGAAACGCTACGCGCTCGAAGGCATCTGGCTGCGCGTCGATGAGAAGATGGCCAAGGCGGAAGGAATGGCCGCTGAAGAACGCGTGCTCGGCGGCGCCGCCCCGGCCGGCCCGATCGTCATCCAGGAGCACGATGTCAAGCTGTCGCTCGATCTGACCGCGGGGCAAAAAACCGGCTACTACCTCGACCAGCGCACCAATCGTCTCGAGGCGGCTCGCTGGATGCGCGGCCGCATGCTGGACGTGTGCACCTATGCCGGCGGCTTTGCGCTGGCTGCATGCCGGCACGGGACGCCTGAGGAAGTGATCGCGATCGATGCCAGCGCTCGAGCGCTCGGTGAAGCTGCGGGCAACGCGCGACTCAACGGCTTCGATGCGATTCGATTTGTGCAGGCGGATGCTTTTGAAGAACTGGAACGGTTGAATAAGGCCGGCGAGCGCTTCGACTGCATCGTGCTCGATCCGCCCCGGCTGGCTGGCAGCCGCGAACACAAAGCCGCTGCGCTGCGGGCCTATCATCGCTTGAACCTGACGGCCCTGCAGCTAATCAGTCCGGGCGGCACGCTGGTGACCTGCAGTTGCTCGGGGCGCGTCTCGCGCGAAGAGTTTCTCGGAACGCTCACTTCGTGCGCTCGGCGAGCCCGCCGCGAGCTGCAGATCCTCGAACAGCGCGGCGCCGACTTCGATCATCCCTGGGAAGCGACTTGCCCCGAGGGCGAGTATCTTAAATGCGTGATCGCACGCGTGTTGTGATGTACTGAGTAGCGCATGAGACTGGCGCACGCTCCTCGTTCCCAGGCTCCGCCTGGGAACGCAATGTCTTGGAGGCTCCTGCCTCCCTTCTTCAGGGCCGGCATTACGCAGCGCGTGCTCGCAGGTTCTGCGAGGCAGAGCCTCGAAGACAGTGCGTTCCCAGGCGGAGCCTGGGAACGAGTAGTCCTAGCCTGTGGCGCAAAAAAAATGGCCATGATATGCCGCTCCATCGTCACATCATGACCATTGTTTTTGCCGAAACGAACTGAATGAACGGTTCGTCTCGAGCTCCCAATCCGTGGTACATGTCTTATCGGAATTCACAGCGGGGGGCGAGCAACAATTTTGCGCTGCTGGCCAGTCCAAGCACCGAGCGCTGCCGCCCAGTCCTAGCGTTCCTGCGGCAGGCGATCCTCCAAAAGAATGAGCTAGCACTCTGCAATGTACGGCGTCCGCTGAGGGAAACCTCCACAGCAGTGAACGCGCGCACACCGGCTGGCTCCTCTCTTTAGGTCTTGGTGTCTTTGTGGTTCCTGGCCTTAGATAACCACGAAGACACGAAGACAGGTAGACACAAAGGAAGCCAGGCGAGCAGCAACCGCGAAACGCAAAAAAATGCGGCGTTTGGCTGGGAACCAAACGCCGCTCGGGATAGGCTTCGACTTGATCGAGACGAGAGAGCGAAGACGAGAGCTAGCGGAAGAATCCAGTCGGACGGCTCGCGACGACAGGCACCTCGGGGAGGTCTGCCGGCAGCGGCGCGGCTGGTAACAGGTTGGACGTGGGCTGAAGCGACTCGGCTGCCGGCTGCGATTGAGCTGGCGAAGCTTGGGCAGGCGCGGTCGGAAGCGCGGCTTGAACCGGTGCTGCTTGGACCGGCGAAGCGGTTTGCGCCGTCGGCAACTGTGTCGGAGCCGACATGACCGGGCTGATCACCAGTTGAGCAGCGGGCTTAGACGGCGCTTCCAGGGCGCTCACCGGCGCAGTCGCTTGGCTCTTGGCAAAGCTTGCGGCGGGCGGCGCGGGCAACGTGTGAGCCGCGTAAGCGTTGCCGCAAGTTCCGCAGGCTGGCGAGCCGCAAGCTCCACAAGCTGCCGAGCCATACGTGTAGCGATTGTAGCCGCCGGTGTGCTGCTGAATGTGAACGCACTGGCAGGCGCGCTGGGCGGGATAAGTTGCCCACAGGCCATCGGTGCACCAGTTGCGGGCCATCATGTCGGCGATCGGATTGGGCGTTCGGCAGCCCCCGACCCCGTCGGGCCAGCACACCGGTACCATGCCCGCTTCGGGAGTGTTGGACAGAACTCCCAGCGGAGCCGCAGCTGGCGGGATGCTCGGCGGCGAACTGGGCGCGGCGCTTGACGGCGTGCTTTGTGGCGCGCTGGTAAAGATCGACGGTTGATCGGCTAGTATCGACCTGGGTGCGCCAAGTCCCTCGCCGGGCGCTCCCGGAGCGAAGTAGTCGTCGCTAGGACTAACCTCGGCAGAAGCCGGGGCTTGCCCAAAAATATCGAGGCCGCCGTCTGAGTTTTGAAATGCCAATCGACTTTCGGGATGAGGCGAAGCCGGCGAATCAATATTCAATTGTGCAGAGCATGGTGTGACGCAGGAGATGCTGGCTACCGCCGCACTGAGCGCAAGGACTTTCAACTTCATGTTTCAGGTACCCTAAAGGTGCGAGGGAAACCCGGGTCATCCATCGACCCAGCACAAGATCGCAACAAAAAGGGCACCACGAACTAGATTCCCAAATCCGTGGTAACTTGAACCACATAAACCGCGAGGCAGGTGTCGCGGTGGGCATCGTGGGTGCTCTACCAAAGTGTGCGCGACAATCGCCGCGCGGCAAGCTAGCGTCAAGAAAAATCGCAGCTTGCTCCAGCCGCCCGATGCCAGACGCACCCAATGGGTAAAGTGAAACGGTAGCGTTGACTCTGAGTGCCTGAAAGAACCACCAAGGCACAAAGGCACCAAGAAGACCAGACAGAACCAACTTTCTTGGTGTCTTCGTGTCTTGGTGGTTCCCTCTTAGGCTGGGCTATCCTGTTCCTGGACGGCGCGCAAGAGCCGCTGGCGGATCATGTACAGCCGCGTGCTCTCTTCGATCTTGGCACCGTTGAGCTCGGTCACGTAGAACACGTCGACGACCTGATCGAGATGCGTACCGATCTTAGCGAAGTGCAAGACGAGCTTCATGTCGAAGAGGACTTTCGATACGTCGTAGAGCAAGCCCATGCGGTCGTAAGCAAACAGCGTGATGATCGTGTGCTTGTCGGAAGTCGTATTGTCGAAGCGCACTTGCGTGGGCTGGATCTTGAGTCCTTCGGCCGCCTTGTGCTTGCTGTTGCGCCAGATGCGTCGGAAGGTCGGCGGATTGCGTTCGCTCGGATCGAGCGCCTGAACGATGCGTTGGCACACCTGATCGATGCGGCTGGCTGGCGGCGCGCCTTCGAATTCGGAATCCTCGACCAGGAAGCGGTCCCAAGCGATCTCCCCTGGCTGCGTATGGATCTCGGCAGCCAGAATCTGCATGCCTTGGCTCGAAAGCGAACCGGTGATGCGATGGAACGTGCCGATCGGTTCGCCCTTCTGCTTGAGCGCAATCGTATACTCGACCGCTCGCTGCGCAGGGCTATAGCGTCCCCAGGCGACGGCTCGATCGCCGTCGAGCGTGCGCAGTCTCGCGATCTCCTGCACGATCTGGCTCGGCTGCGTCCGCAGCAAGTAACCGACCGGCAACGCCAGGATCTGTTCGTGCCACCAGTCGTGTTCAGCCTTCTCCGGAATCAGATCGATGACCTGTTTGCGCCGCGATTCAATTTCGCTGCGGAAGCGTTCGCCCGGTTTGTCATCGCGGAAATGCGAATCGGTCTGATGGTAGAGCTGCAGCAGCAGGTCGATCTTCCACTGGTTGACCACCTCGGGGCCGACGCTCGCCAGATCGGCATAGGTCAGCAACAGCAGCAACCGCAGCCGCTCGCTCGAGCCGACCACGGCCGCAAACGGAACGATCGATTCGTCGCTGTTGAGGTCGAGCCGAAAGGCCGTGTTGGCCATCAGCAGGTGCTTGTGCACCAGGAACATCAACGTCTCTTTGTCCTGCTGGCCCAGCCGCAAACGATCGGCTGTTTGCTCGGCGATGCGCAAGCCCACTTCGCTGTGATCCTCGGCGAAGCCCTTGCCCAGATCGTGGATCAGCAGCGCTAAGTGCAGGATGCGTTTATCGGGCAAGCTCCGATAGAGAATCCCGAGCAGCGATTCATCGTGCTGCAGCTCGGTTGCGAACTCGACCGCGTTGATCGAATGCGCGTCGACCGTGTACTTGTGATACTGATTGAACTGCAGCAAGCACCGCGCGTGTTTCATCGCCGGGATGATCTGTTCGAGCACGCGCAGTTCGTGCAAGCGGCGAAGCATATCGGCCAAGCGTCGCGGTTGGGCGAGCAGCCGCATGAAGCGTTCGATCGCCTCGGGCGAGATCTCGTCGGCCGCCTGGCGATTGAGCATCGCCGAACGAATCTCGCGCCAAGTGTGATGCTCGATCGGTTTGTCGTATTGATTGGCGATGGCCATCAACTGCAGCACGGCCGCCGGATCGCGGCGGACGCGTTCCATGCCAACCGGCGTGACCCACACGTCGCGCCAGCCGACTTGGAAGTCGCGATCGACGCGGCGGCTGAAGGTCCGCGCGAGCAGGCCGCGAGCCGGCGTGCGATCTTCGGCCGTCTCGACGAAGTGGGCGCTGCTGTAGCGAATCTCGCTGGTGTGTTCGAAGTACTCCTGCATGAACTGCTCGACTGGCAGCATCCCGTCGGAGCCCTTGAAGCCGCCCCAGCGAGCCAGCTGCATTTGCAGCGGGCGTTCGAGCAAGTCCTGGCTCTTGCCCGCCTCGAAGTGCATCTGGTTGCGCAGCCGCAGCAGATACTGATAACCTTTCTTGAGCGCCCGGTGATCTTCCGGCGCCAAGTGATTGAGCTCCGCCAGCTGATCCAAATTGCACTCGCCGTAAGCTGCGAAACCGATCCAGCGAACGAGCTGGATATCGCGCAAGCCGCCGCGCGAACGCTTGACGTTCGGTTCGAGCAGATAAACGATGTCGCCATACTTGCGGCGTTCTTCCAGGCGCGCAGCCACGACGCTGCGGATCAAGCGCCGCGTGCGCCGCTTGGCGCCGATGCGCAGGCCGCGGAAGAGCTGGGTAAACAAATCGTTGCTGCCGGTGACGACACGCGACTCGGCGAGCGAAGTAAAGATCGTCGTATCGCTCCAGGCCAGCTTGATCGCTTGAGCGGGCGTGCGGACCGAGAAGCCGAGCTGGCAGCCCGAGTCGACAACCCACTGGCTGAGCCGCCGCGCCAGCGGCACAACTTCCTCGGCCACGCGCGGATCGTGCAGCAACAAGAGATCGACGTCCGAATACGGCGCGACATCGCGCCGGCCGTAGCCGCCGTGAGCCACCAGCGTTACCGACTCGGCCAGCGACGGGCTGCCGATATCGGCCCGCGAGGCTTCGAACAATTCCAGAAGCACCGAGTCGACCAGGTCGGCCAAGCACGCGCACACTTGCAAACCCGGCGCGCCGCCATCGTGCAACGCGCGCAGCTTTTGCCGACCTTCGAGCAAGCGTCGACGGGCTTGCAACACGGCCGCTGGCAGTCCGCCGGTTCCTGGCTTCGACGCCACGAATAACTCCTGGTGCGGCTAGGCTCCTGTGTGTCACTGGCAATGCCAGTGCTCTTTGTTTCGAAGTTTACCGCGTTCGAGCCCCGGTCACACGCTCCGATGGCGAACTGTCTACCACCTTCCCGGCCGCAGTTGAATTTGCATTGGAACGCTTTACCGAGCCTTCCGCCCCTTCAACTTCGAAGTAGAAGACACTGGCATAGCCAGTGCCACACTCAGCAAATGCGCTGGCTTCAAAACGCGGGCTCATTAACAGCCCGTTGCATCAATCAGCCGGCACGCGGTAGCGTCCGGTTTCTTCCCGCAAACCGCGGGCTACCGCCCTGCGGCTGATTGATGAGAGACCAACAGCGACTTTTCAGCGAAGCTTAAATCGCGTCCTCGCCCGTTTCGCCGGTGCGAATCCGCACGGCGTTGGAGAGATCGGTCACGAAGATTTTACCGTCGCCGATTTGACCGGTCTGAGCCGTCTGCATGATCGTGTCGACGACCGTCTGCAAGTTGGCGTCCGAGCACACGACTTCGATCTTGACTTTGGGGACGAAGTCGACCGCGTATTCGGTCCCGCGATAGATTTCGGTATGTCCTTTTTGACGCCCATAGCCTCGCACCTCCGTCACGGTCATGCCGTGGATGCCTTGTTCGGTAAGGGCGTTTTTTACATCCTCGAGCTTGAAATGTCTCACAATGGCTTCGATCTTCTTCATTGGATACTCCTCAGCTGCATCAACAGTTTCCAGGCTCGCTAGCAGGTAACCCGCCCTCACCTTTTCACCATGTTCAACAAGAACAAGCCTCGCGAGAGAAGCCTCTAGCATAGCCTGCAAGCAACTGTTTCAAAACGGGATGAGCGTTCGAAATTTCCGACATTTGCCCCGCTTGCCCAGGTTCGACCGGGCCGGTGGAAGTCATTAGATCCTGGTTTCTCAGCCCAAAATGTCCTTGACCGGCGGAGCCGCCGCGCTAGGATTGCAAGTGGCTCAAGCAATTGTGCTGTTTGATTTCATGATGAAGCAACTGAGGTGATGGGCCTCGTCGCCCGCGGACGCTGACGCTTGGTTGGCCCTTCGCGGTTAAGGAGTCTTTAGTAAGCGACGTTCCCTTATGGCCGGTTAAAGGCAATAGCCTCTAACGCGGCTCGCCCAGCCTCTGATTGGCAGCAAGGACCGCAAGAACACCATTAGGTGGTCTCGAACGTGTTTCGGCGCGTGCATTCTCGCTTCGGTGCGGACCGCTCGCGTCGGTCGGGTTTGCGAAGGGGTTCCTGCCATGATCGTCTTGCCCGTTGGCCGCTTGGTCACTTCCGCACTTGGAACGTTCGTCCGCTCGGCGTTCCCTCGGTTGCAGTTTGCTAGCGCCGCAGTCCGTTCGCATTCGGCTTGGCTGCTCCTGGCGGTGGCCGCCGTTCTGCCGGCCGCAGCCGCTCAAGGAAAAACACCGCAGGCGGTCTCGCTCGACATCCCGGCCATCGCCGTGGCCGAGCCGCTCGATCCGTCGATCGCTCCGATGCCGACCA
Source organism: Aureliella sp. (assembly GCA_051960375.1). Lineage (GTDB taxonomy): Bacteria > Planctomycetota > Planctomycetia > Pirellulales > Pirellulaceae > Aureliella. The sequence goes on from JBQCEI010000722.1 coordinate 8,581, forward strand.
CCGGCGGCACGCTGCTCCGCGTCCGCATGACCGTCTCGGCGCTGGTGCATCCGAACTTCCGCGGGCAAGTCGACGAGTTCGTCGTCGAGATCGAAAGCCCGAGCCGCGCACTGCGCGTGCTCGACTTCTGGCCCAAGACCGAGCTGTACTCGCAGATCGATGGCACGATCGCGGTCGAGAGCCAAGCGCAGAAAAATCACAACGTCAGCTTCAATGTCTCTGGCGGTTATGAACCGTTCGCCCGCGGCGCGGCCAACGGCAACTTCCATAGCCAGCAGCAAACCAACGAACACTACCAGCGGCGACCGCCCATGCAACTGCTCACCTCCAGCGGCACGATCGGCCGCGGGTACGGTGTGTTCTACAAGTTCCGTCCCGGCGCAGTGGTCTTGGAAGGCGAGCGCGAGATCGCATTGCTAGTCGAAGCTCCTGCCGGTTGGCGAGCCGATTTGCTGCACGTGTCGATGCGGGCAGTCGGCGGCAGCGCCGGTGCCCATGGATCGCGGGACTTGGGCGCGACTGAACTTTGGACCGCGGTCCATCGCTCGGGCGATGCCGAAGCCGCTGCGGCCGCTCGCCGATTCATCACCACCGAACAACAGCTCCGGCGCCTAGCGGCCGCCAGCCAGTCCAGCATCCAGCAACGCTCGCTGCCGA
>JBQCEI010000723.1:0-6878 GCA_051960375.1 Aureliella sp.
AGACGATGTTGGCCAGCGGCAGCGCCGCCAGCACGTTGGTCAGCCGCACTTGCGGCAACAGGCTGAGCACGCCCGGGGCGAGCGACACCAGCATCACCGGGATCAAGTACGCCTGGGCTTCTTTAAAACTCTTGGCAAAGCTGGTGATCGACAGCAACACGGCTGAAAAGAACATCGCAAACAGAACGAGCAGGCAGAGGATCTGTCCGACCGTCGCCAGCGACAATCCCGCTTCGCCGAAAACCACTCGCCCCAGTCCGCTGGCCCACAGCGTGATCGACATGGCGAGCAGATTGGCCAGCGCCGTCAGGAGAGCGACGGTCACCACCGCGACATACTTGGCCAGCAACAGAATCGGCCGCGGCGTCGGCGAGACGATCATCGCTTCGAGCGTCCCGCGCTCGCGCTCGCCGGCGGTCAAATCGATCGCCGGATAGACCGCGCCGGCGATCGTCATCAGCACCAAGACCAACGGTACCAGCGACGCGAGCGTCGACGGCGATTCGTTGGGCGGTTCGATAGGAGCGGCCGACATCGTGATCCGCGGATGAAATTCCCCGCCGGCCAGCTCGATGATCTGTCGCGACAATTCCTCGTTGATCGCCGCGAACAAGCTCCGCATCAACCGCAGCGCCAGTTCGCTCTGGCGGTCATTCGGCACGTATTCGAGCGCGTACTGGTCCTGCGGCATTTGGAGCAGGATCTGTTGCAGGGCTCGGTTGGAACGCCGGCTGGTCGAGTGCAGCGGCTCGCCCGGCACGACGCTGAAGTAATCGGCCGCTCCGCCGGCTACATTGCCTTCACTGCCCTGATCTTCGCCTGCGGCGTGTTCGTTCGAAGCAGGCTCGATCGCGTCGCCACTGACCGACGCATTGCCGCGGACCAGCAGATCAATCGCTCCCGAGAGCAGCGCTTGCCGGCCATCGGTGCGGAGATAGAACAGTTCGGTGTCCTGGCTGAGCAGTTGTTGCAAGGCCGAGCCGCCGCTGTCGCTCCTCTCATCGAGAATCGTCTTCGGCCCCACGGGCCGCTCGATCGATAACGTCTCGTCGCCGCGCCGGAGCAGCAGTTGCTTGCCGAAGACGATGGCCGCGTCGAGCGGCACTTTGAGCGATTCGTCTTCGATGCCGATGCGCACGGCGTGCACTTGGTTCTCGGCAGCCGTCGTCAGCAACAATCGCTGCAAAATCATGCTCAGCAGCGGATACACCAGCAGCGGCATGAGGACCAGTGTGATGATCGTCCGCCGGTCGCGCAGCGATTCTCGAAGCTCTTTCAGACATAGACGGATCATTCGCCTCGATTGCGACGCGGCGGTCATGCTACCGGCACCTCGCTGGCGCTGGGGTGCTCGCGCATGATCTTCAAGAACATGTCGGTCAGGTGCTCTTGGCCGATCGCTTCTTGAAGCTCGCCGAGGGTACCGACGTGCAGCAGTCGGCCGCGATGCAGCAATCCAAAACGGTCGCAAGCCCGCTCGGCTTCGTCCAAGCGATGCGTCGACAGCAACACTGCTTTGCCGCTGGCCTTCAGATGGGCGATGAATTCGAATACGGTTTGGCTGCCGACGATATCGAGGCCGCGCGTCGGTTCATCGAGCAGCATGACCGGCGGGTCGTGGATGAGTCCGCGAGCCAGAATCACGCGCTGCCGCTGCCCCGTGCTGAGCGTGCTGCAACGCTGATGCATAAAGCTGCCCAGCGACAGCGACTCGGCCAATTTTTCCAAACGCTGTTCGGCGACCGCGGGTGGAATGTCGTAGAGGTCGGCGAAATAGAGCAGCATCTCCCGGACGCTCAGCCACGGATAGACGCCGTCGTTGGTCGACACCATGCCGATCTTGGCGCGCACCGCGGCCGAATCGGGGCCGGTGCGAATATGGTCGATCTCGGCGTACCCCGAGTCGGGAACCAGCAAACCCATCACCATTCGCAGCGTGGTCGTCTTGCCGGCGCCGTTGGGACCGAGCAGTCCGAAGACTTCTCCGGCCCGGACTTCGAAGGACACGTGATCGACGGCCGTGAGCTCGCGTCCTGCCCAGCGAAATCGTTTGACTAGCTCGTGTACGACGATCAAGGATGAGCCTTCGTTTCTAATCCATCACTGGAGGCGTCGGGGCGGCAAAACGCTGTCTGCTACCCCCCACTAGTCGACCACTGGCAACAGTTCTGCAGTAGCCTGGAGTGTAACCGAATCGTTGGGTTTCAGTGAATCACTTTGCCACAAATTAAGCTCCCGGACTTCAAGGCGACGGGGCTTCCTGGGCGTCTTTGTGTCTTGGGGAGTTATGGAGCCCGATGATTAAGCAGGCGGCAGAAGTCCTCCCATGTTGACAGCGGGTCGGGGTTCGGACCGGCAGCTCGGCGCATCTTCGATTAAAAACTGATATAGAAACACAGAGGCACAGAGGGCACGGAGGAAGAAGCAAGCAGAGGCTCAGTGCCCTCTGTGCCTCTGTGTTTCAAGCGGTTTTGGGCTCTCACGAGAATGCGCAGGAGCATATCGCCTTCCGGCCGACCGACATACCACGGAAGACTTCTGCACACGTGCATAGCCGTATGGACGGGCTTCGTCCCCGGCCCGATAATCGCCCGCTCATTAGAAAGCGCCGCGGACTGCGAGTGCTATAACGGGGATTGTTAAAACATCGTAATGAAAGAGGCTTGGAGCAGATGGCTGGTCGTATCGGCATGCGGACGGGTGAAGCACTGGTGGAAGGGGACATCGGATACTTGTGCGCCGAACCCGAGATCGTGATCGGTGAGCTCGACGGTCCAGTCGGCCAGGCCATGGCGACGCTCCTGGGCGATCAGGTCAAAGGGCACACACGCGTCTTCGCCATTCTCAACAGCGACGTTCAAGTCAAACCGGCGACGCTGATGGTCAGCAAGGTCACGGTCTCGAGCGCCAAGTACACCAACATTCTGATGGGCAGCGTCCAGGCCGGCATCGCCAACGGAGTGCTCGATGCGGTGCGCCAAGGAATCATTCCCAAGGAGAAGGCCAACGAGCTCGGGATCATCTATTCGATCTGGCTCGACCCGAGCGTGCTCGAAGTCGAACAAGTCGATTACCAGGCGCTGTTCAACATCAATCGCGAAGCGACGGTGAAAGTCATTCGCAAAGCCCTGGCCGGCGAACCGACGATCGATTGGCTGCTCGAACACCAAGAGACCGTCGAACACTTCTTCCACAAACTCGGCGTCGACGGGCAACTGTAATAGCGCGTGGCCTTTCCCTCTCCGCGCTCTCCGCGTCCTCCGCGGTAAAATTTCTTCTTTAGCGCCGCCTGGCCATCACGATTCCCGCGGCCAGGCCGGCGAGCACGCAAGCTCCCACGGCCAGCCGCTTGGGCGTCTGGTTCTCCGACTGCCAGCCGCCGTAGATCCGCGTGTCGGCAGAGGGAGCGAACAGATTTCCATCGCTCGACGCGATCGGCCGTGCCCTGCGCAAATACATGCGCGTCATGCGATTCATCGCCCAGCGAAATAAACCGGGCGCCAGGAAGTGGGCCAGCCGAGCCGCAGTGGCCGATTGGCCGACGGTGACCGCCGGACGAGGCGACTCGACCAAGGACACCATCGCCTCGGCGACATCGAACGGATCGTACAGCGGCGGCAGCGGCTTGAGCTGCCGGCCGGTGTAGTTGCCCGCATGCCGGATGCCCGGCGTATCGATGAAGGCCGGGAAAATGTCGCACACGTGAATGTCGGGCCAGCTCTCGAGTTCGCCGCGGAGCGCTTCCGAGTAACCGCGCAGGCCGAACTTGCTGGCGGTGTATGAAACGGCAAACGGCGCCGGCACCCAGCCGCCGAGCGAGTTCACGTTAATCAGCACGCCCGCTCGCTCGCGTTTGAAATACGGCAGGGCTGCGTATGCGCCGTGCATGTAGCCGAGCAGGTTGGTGCGAACGACTTGATCGTGCGCCTCGATCGGCGTCTCGGTAAATTCGCCGACCGTGCCTATCCCGGCATTGTTGATCCAGACGTCGATGCGTCCGAAATCGGCAGCCGCCGCCTCAGCGAGCCGCTCGACGGCTTGCGCGTCGGTGACATCGGTAGGAACGACGATCGCTCGAGCTCCCAACCGCTCGCATTCCTTGGCGACCTCTTCGAGGGCTTCTCGGCGGCGAGCCGCCAGCACCAAGTTGACGCCATGCGGCGCAAAGCTCAAGGCCGCGGCCCGACCAATGCCGCTGGACGCGCCCGTCAAAACAATCGTCGACTCTTTGAGTTCCCTCATCGTTGCCTCCTCGGTCCGAGGACGGCAAACGGTGCGCCAGTTAGAAAGAGTTTACCGCGGAGCACGCGGAGCTCCGCGCCTCCGCGGTAAAAAATCGATGCGCGATACTAGTTGACCTTCGGCAACGTCGAAGCTTCCGGCGCGACCTGCTTGAGGTTCGGCGTCACGTCGGTATCCACCTGGCCCGTGGCCCACTTCAGAGCGCCGGTGACCAGCGTCTGGAAGATCGGATTGGTCCAGACGTCTTCCCGGTGACCCATCGAAGTGTAGAAGACGCGTCCCTTTTGGTGCATGCGAGCCCAGGTGGCCGGATACGGCGGACGATCGTAATCGGCGTCCTTCATGCCTTTGGTCTCTTGCACGAGGATGACGTGCAAGTCGGGGGCGAAGTTCTTCAGCGAGTACCATTCTTCATTCAGGTCGAAGCCGGCTCCGGCTTTGTCGGTTCCCGGAAACTTCTGATCGACCGTCTTCATGTGAGCCGACTGCTGGCGGCCGTGGCGGATGAATTCGCCGCCGAGCATCGCGATGTAGGGATCGGGCTCGGCTTGATTGGCGAACGCTTTGCCCGGAGTGTGGAAAGTGTCGCTGGCGCAGTGGCTGCCCAGAAAACCTTTGCCCGCAGCGATCGCTTCGAGCAGCCGCTTCTTGCCCTGCGGCGACATCGGCGGTTGCTTGTCGGTGCCGCTCTGAGTCAAGTCGCCGGTGGTATAGAAGAAGAACGCATCGTACTTGCTCAAATCATCGTCAAAAATCGTGCCGTCCTTGGTCGCCTCGACGTCGAAGCCCGCGTTGCCTGCGAACTCGGTCAGGACGCGCTCGGCGAAAGCCGGAGCCCCTTGGTCGCGCTTGACGACCGAGTGCTCAAAGCCCGAGGACTTGGTGAAGAACAAAATCTTTTTGCGCTTGCCGTCACCGGCCTCCTTGCGCTCCTGTGCGCCGGCCAGCGGCGACAGCCACGGCATGGCCGCCATCGTGACAACACCGGCTTGCAAGATTTGACGTCGTGAGAGGCTAGTCATGAAAATCTCCTCGGAGTGCGGGAAGGTTGGGAAGGTAAGCTCGCTAGACGAAAGCCTATCTTACTTTACAAACCTCCGCGCTCTCCGCGTCTCCGCGGTAAAAATCACTCTGGCGAAGGCGCCTCGCGCGGAAAATACTCGTCGACGATCCGGTAAAAATCGGTGGGTGTTTCGACATGGGCCATGTGAGTGCGGAAGATGCGGGCGCCGTATTTGGCTTGCGCGTAGCAGCAGGCGAACTTGCGCATCAGCATCGTCCCCTTCTGCTCGCCGAAGCGTCGGACGACCAGTTCGTAGTGCCGGAGCATGCACTGGCGCTGCTCCTCGAGCGTCGGTTCGGGCGGGATCGGTTCGCCGCGCAGCGCGGCGGCGGCTTGAGCGAATAGCCACGGCCGGCCCAGCGAGGCCCGGGCGATCATCACGCCGTCGACATCGTAGGTCCGCAGCGCGTGCACTACTTTTTCAGCGCTGTCGAGGTCGCCGTTGCCGATCAGCGGAATCTTGCGCAGGTGCTGCTTGATCTCCGAGATGCGATCCCAGTCGGCTTGACCTTTGAAAAAGTCGGCCGCCACGCGGCCGTGCACCGTCAGCGCCGCGGCGCCTGATTCTTCGACCACGCGAGCGATGTGACAAGCGTTGGCCGTCTCGTGTGTGCAGCCGAGCCGGATCTTAGCAGTGACCGGAGTGGGATGGCACACTTCGACAAGCCGCGAGATGATCGCCGCCATGCGCGACGGATGGTCCAGCAGGTACGAGCCGCTGTGCGCTTTCTCGGTGACTTGCTTGACCGGGCAACCGAAATTGATGTCGACGACGCTCACCTGGTAATCTTCCACCAGGCGGCGGCCGACCTTGGCCATCGTCTCGGGATCGTTGTCCCAGATCTGGACCGCTAGCGGCCGCGGTTCGTCGCGCACGCCCCAAAGCCGATCGGGATGTTCCGCTTCGTGTTCGTCGAGCCAAACGAAGCCGCTGGCGTTGACCATCTCGGTCGCTTGCAGCCCCGCTCCGCCGTACTCGCGGACGATTTGTCGGAAGGCGTAGTTGGTGTAGCCTGCCATCGGAGCTTGCAGAATCGGCGGATCGACCACCAAAGGCCCGATCTGGAGCGGCTTGATCTGCTTTTCGGTTCCCCCGTCGCTTTCGATAGCAAGTCCCGATTCGGCGGTCATCACTTCGGCGTCGTTCAACGTATCGATCCCCGTCTTCCCCTTTTGAAGTTGTGCAGTTCTTGTAACCCGGCGCGTAAGCGAGGGACGAACCTGCCACGGCGGCCCGTCAAACCTTGTTTCTTCTTGGCGACGACCGACCCGAGACCGCGTCAACGAAATTTAACCTGCTACAGCACGAGCGAAAGGGCAAGTTCTGCCGTTACGGCGGGTTCGTCCCTCGCTTACGCGTCGGGTTACAAAAGAGCGCGACTTCAAAATCTTCCCTCTGCGGCCCTCTCCGCGCTCTCCGCGTCTCCGCGGTAAAAAATCTGAGCGAGCCTCATTATACCGCTCGGTCCCGGGCGGCTAGCCCAACACGAGCTCTGGGTAAAAGAGGAAAATATTGCTGGCCGCCGGGGCGTCAGGCTGGTGTTGCGGCAACCTATTTGCTGCGGTATGGGCT
>JBQCEI010000724.1:0-3947 GCA_051960375.1 Aureliella sp.
GGTCGGCGGCTCGCATTTTTTAACGCAGAGGCGCGGAGAGGAAGAACGCAGAGGACGCGGAGACAAGAAAGCACGCTTACCTTCCGGCGGGTTCGCCCCTCGCTTACGCGTCGGGTTGTATGAGATCAAAGTTCCAAAACGTGAGGCGCATCGACCTCGCGATTGGTAATCGTTGTCGGCAATTCTTGATGATAAACGCCGCTGGGGATGAGGCCGCAGCCGCCGAAGCGGGACATCACGCGCGTCTGAGCGAGCACATCTTCGCCGCAGTGATCGGTGGGCAGCTGATCCCAAAACTCAAAGCCGCCGGCCATGCGCAGCTTTTCGGTGTCGTAGAGCACGCAGGCGCCGACCCAGGCCACGCGGTACTTGCGCGTCGCTTCGGGGCTGAAGCCGAGGCGATTCTGCACGTGGTAAAGATTGGCCGCGCTGTGGAGATGATGGCGATTCCAGGCCGGATCGCCCGGGCGAACAGTTTCCGGCTGGACGGGCCCCTCCCAGAATTCGATGTGCTGCTGGTGGGGCCGAACATCCTCGATGTAGCTGAGCCCGATGACCGCGCTGCCGACAAATCCGCAAGCCTCTGCCCGCATGGCCTTCATCATTTGATCGATGACCTCTGGCTCCAACACCAGATCATCATCGAGAAAAAGACAGTACGGAGATTGGACCTGATCCAACAGGAATTGTCGGTGCTCAGCCAAGCCGCGCCGCGGAAGATGCTTGTGTAAGATCACCTCGTGGCCATGCGCGCGAAGAATCCGCAGCGGCGTTTGCAGCTCAGCAGCATCGCAAACATCAAACTCCTCGGTCTGATCGGAAACGATCACGCGAAAGCGCTTCCAGGATTGCGCACATAGACTGGTCAATGTCACAGCCAAAGAAGCTGGTCGCTGATAGGTGGGAATCAGGACATCGAGCTTGAACTCGCTCGGACAGCGACTCGCTTCCGCCTTCGCTCTACGCGGTGCATCGTGGCTCACTGAGGACGAGCCGAACACAAGGGCCGGCGCAGAGGCCAGCTGCGCCAGCGCACTTTCCACGACGTCGCAAACCTTTACCCCCTCGGGATTGCATAGCGCGACATGGCGGCTGGTATCCAGCAGCGCCCACTCGCTCGGATCGGTGGCTGAAAAGATAACGACGCTCTTGGCTTTCACCGCGGTCGCCAAATGCGAGACACCGGTGTCGTTGCAGACGACCAGAGCGGAATCGGCTAGCAGCTGAGCCAAAGGGCCGAGAGGCAGATTGAGCGCGGCGGTATCGATCGCCGGAGAGCGCATGTGCTCCATGACTGCGGAAGTGACATCGGCTTCTTGAGCCGAGCCGGTGAGCACAATCTGGTAGCCCCGCTCGGCCAGCGCGTCCGCCACCGCTGCGAAGCTTTGAGGCTGCCAGCATTTGTGGCGCAGCCGAGCGCCGGCATGAATGCACACGTAAGGCTGTTCTACGAGCAAGCCCAGCAGTCCAGCATCGGCCAACGCTTGCGCATCATCATCTCGCAGAGGAAATTCGAGATCCTCATCGGAGACATCGGCCCCCAGATGCGCCATCAAGCGCAAGAGCCGCCGCACTTCATGTTCGTGCTCCGGCCAAGCGATCGACAATGCCGGATCGGGACAGTAGTGCCCCGGCAAGCAGAAGCCCGCTTGCGAGCGAGCGCCAAAGGCCGCGACCAGCGGATTGGTGATCGCGCCCGAGCCATGCATCTGCACCGCCAGATCAAAACGTCGCTGCTGAACCGTTTCCAGAAAGCTGGCAAGCCCGCTCGAATCGACAGGCCGCTCGCGTAGTCCCGGCCAGCCGGGAAACTCGATGAACTCGTCGAAGTAATGCGGAAAGCGCTCGATCAGCGTTCGCGACCAAGGCAGGCCGACCAAAGTGAGCTGAGCGCCGGGACAAGCCTCGCGCAGTGCGCGCACCGCCGGAATCGCGCACAGCCAATCGCCAAGCTGCAGGGCGCGGAACAAACAGATGCGCTTAGGCTTGAGCTGCTGGAGCGGTGACAACCGTTTCATGGATTCTTCCTGTGGTCTTGTTGCAAGATTGTCGATTGAGAAGCGAGAGGGCCGATTGCAGGACATCTTCCGTCTGCACCTCCGCCACAAACGAAGCGGTGTGGTCGCACGGCTGACGAAAACAATCGCTTCCGCAATCCGGACAATTGACCCTCCAGGAAATGTGCGGCAGATGTCGCCCCAGAGCCATCGGACCGGCAGTGATCAAGTTGCCAAACCAGAACACGCTCACGACCGGAGTGGCCACTGCGTCGGCAAGATGAATTGGACCCGAATCATTGCTGACCAGCAGACTGGCTTTGGACAACAAGCCCAACAGCCCTCGCAACGATAGTCCACTGGTGACATCGATCGATGGATATCGCATCTGACTGCGAACCGCATCGACCACTTCTTGCTCCGACGCGACGCCGTTGATGACAACGCTGAAGCCCTGAGCGGCTAGCGCGTCGCCGACCGCCGCAAATTTTTCGGGTGGCCAGCGGCGGCGCGGATCGCGCGCGCCCGGATGCAGGACCGCAATCGGGCTTCCGTCCTCGGGCATAAACGGACGCGCCTCTTCCACGTCGCGCCGCGTCACCCGAAGACGCGGCTCGAGCGTCACTGGCGCGGCGCCGGCCAGAGCTGCGATCTCGAGATAGCGCAGCACTTCGCGCTGATACGTCACATAAGGAATCCAGCGATCGAGCGGCTCGGCATCGTCAGTCTTCGACCCGACCGTCACGCGAGCGCCGAACGAGTTGACGAAACGATTCGAATGGCGGCCGCCGCCATGAAACTGAAAGACGATATCAAAGCGCTCGCGACGCATGCGTTCGATGAAGAAGCGCGTCGCATGATCATCTTCCATGGTGGCCAGCGGATCGAATATCCGCTGCTGAGCCGGCACAACTTCCACACGGTCGATCGGGCCGGGCCGCGCATCGAGAAACTCGCGATGCCAAGGTTGGCCAAGCAGCACGACCTCCGCATCGGGATAAGCGGCGCGAATCGCTTCGAGCGCCGGCAGCGTGAAAATAAAATCTCCCACCGCATTGGCTCGCAACACCGCAATCTTTCCGACATCCGAAACCAGCTTGTCATCCATCGGCATCGTAGCCCATCCTTCGCCTCACGGCCGCAGAGCGTCCAGTCGTCGGTCAGGATGCGATCAGCAACATTCATGCCTCGAGCACTTCCCTGCGTCCTCCGCGCTCTCTGCGCCTCCGCGGTAAAAAAGGGCCCCCGGGCAAATTTTCGGGCCATCGCCTAAACTGACGCAAAGACACCACTTCAAACCAGACCCAGGGTTAGGGAAAACGAAATGGACTTGTGCTTTGGCGCCCACATGTCGGTGGCGGGCGGTCTGCATCGCGGAATCGAACGCGCCGTCGAGGCGGGCTGCGGCTGCGTTCAGCTGTTCACCAAGAACAACAATCAATGGAAATGCGCCGATCTGACCGAGGAAGCGATCGAGCAGTTTCGCTCCGCACTGAAACAGAGCGGCTTGCCGGCGCCGATTGCGCATACTTCGTACTTGATCAACGTCGCCTCGCCGTCGGACGAGCTGTGGCAAAAGTCGCTCGATGCTCTGGAAGTCGAATGGTGTCGTGCGGAGCGGCTGCAACTGGCCGGATTGGTGATGCACCCCGGCGCTCATCTCGCCTCCACGCCGGAGGAAGGGCTCGAGCGGATCGTCAGGGCGGTTGCCGCGGTGGTCGAGCGGCTGAAGCCGACGCATTGCCGCTTGTTGTTCGAGAACACGGCCGGGCAGGGGAGCTGTCTGGGGTGGCAATTCGAGCAACTGGGGTGGCTGCTGAAGCAATTGAAAATGCCGGCCCACGTCGGCGTGTGCTTCGACACCTGCCATGCCTTTGCAGCCGGCTACGACTTCGGCACGCCGGCAGGGCTCAAAGCGATGTGGGAGGCGTTCGACAAGCACGTGGGCCT
>JBQCEI010000725.1:0-5562 GCA_051960375.1 Aureliella sp.
CAAGCGGAGCGGCTATGTTCGAATTCAGCAGCGCGCTGGGCGCGGGCCGCCCGGATGCAGGCGGCAGCTGCAACTGCGAGGCAGGTGGGTACTGCGGAACCGGTTGATTGGGTCCGCTAGGTTGATAAGGCGAGTCCGGCGGCTCAGCTGCGGCGGAGCGCGAGTTGGATAGCTGCGGTGCACAGCTCCATGCCGCCAGCATCATCGTCGCGACGAACCGTCGGCGACGCTGACGCCACCGGCCCAACCGAAGTTCGCTTTCTCTGGCCGGTGCAGCTAGCATTGCGTGGATTCAATCCCATGAATAGAAACGGCCTCACTGGGTTTGAATCGGTATTCGTTGGCGTTAAATTCAGTTTAACCATCAATTAACGAACCGGCGGCTTGGCTCTAGAGGGGCCGGCGTCAGGGTGTATTTCATGTAACCCGACGCGTAAGCGAGGGACGAACCCGCCAGAAAGCCCGGCAAACCATCTGCCTGTCTGCCAAGACGGAACGTGTCTTCGCTTCGGCCCCTCACCCCCCGGCCCCCTCTCCCCGAAGCGGGGCGAGGGGGAGACAAGAATAGCGTGGCGCTCGCGCTCTATAAGTCTTCTCTCCCCTCGCCCCGCTTCGGGGAGAGGGGCCGGGGGTGAGGGGTCTTCAAGAACCGTGATTGATTAGGCGCCGTGGCGGAGAGCGTCCCTCGCTTACGCGTCGGGTTATATGGATTACTCCTTGGTATTTCGGTTCCGAGGATTCGTGTAGGTCAATAGGGGACTCGCGTCCCAGGCTAATGCAAGCCGTCGCTTCGCGACTCAAAACAGCCGAGCCGTCACGGAGCCGTGGAGACAGCCAAGCCTAGCGCTTCTCTAACTCGGGCTGAACTGCGCATAGGAATCCCACTTGGGCTCGCGCACGGCCATGCATTGAACATCGTGAGTCGGGACCGCGTCTCGGATCGTTTGATGAAGGCTTCGGATGTCGGCGTCGGGCGAAATGTAAAACACGAATTCCTTCATGGTGCCGGTCGTGAGAACCAGCGCATGCAAGCCGCGCGTGCGCGCCTCGACCTCGCGCCGGATGATGTCTTCGATCGCGTTTAACTGATCGTTCTCATCGGGATCCGGCAAACCGTTTGCGCTGGGCGATTTCAGCGGGACGGCGAAGCCGAGCTTGATCGGAAGTTCGGGATGGCGGAACCAATCCTTGGCCGTTTGATTGTACCGAATGATGAGCGTCGCCCCGTCATAGCCCGCTTGAGCAACGCCCCATTGCTGGTTCTCGTCGGACATGCGCGGTAACGTCTTGATGTCTCGCGGCTTTTTTGAAAACGGCCACATCGCGGGAGTGTCTCCTGGTTGAAGTGAGAAGGGGGTGTGTTGTGTTCGTGTATAGCGACCTGACGAGGTTCGTCGTTCGTTTAGGGTAATGATTTCTTCTTCGCCCCAACGGGGCAGCAACATAATAGCCCGGGGCAGAGCGTAGTAGCGCCAGCTGCGCAGCGCCGCCCCGGGTATCGGGTGCAACAACCATCATTCGCCCTGATGAGTTTTGACGATCGTGTGCGGCAATTGAGTTGAACGGATCGGAGTCTTGAGGACCAAAGGTCCGTAATCCCTTAGCCCAGCCCGGCGGGCTGGGATGCCGTGGGCCAAAGCAATCCCAGCCCGCCGGGCTGGGCTAAGGAATCGCGGGCCTTTGGCCCTAACAGCCGCGATGCTGCACGATTACCGGAAACGAAGACCTTCACGCGCAAGCAGCTTGCGGCGCCGCCGTGATCGCCTCCACCAGACCCTCATAAAGCTCGACCGCTTTGCGCATGCGCCGCGTGTCGGATTCTTTGCCGATCTCCTTGTCGGCCACGCGCAGGCCGATCTCGAAGGGTTCCGAATCTTTCTGAAAGACGAAGACGACGAAGCAGCGGAGCTGGCCGGTCGCGCTCTCGCCCGCGGTGCCGTATTGCACCTCTTCGACTTTGCACAGCCGCACCGCCCCCAAGGGCACGCTCCAGCGCTCGAGATTGCCTTCGTAGAGAATGCGGCGGCTCGTAGAATCGACGCGCATGAATCCATAGTCGATCACTTTGGGAGCCGCCGCGGCCCAAGTCTCCCGCTTGATCAATTCAACGGCCACTGTCCTTTCATCAAAGGACTTGATCAGCGGCGCAGAGCGGCGGGCGATGCGCTTCTTGGCAAGTCCGATCATGTAGGAAGCTGCCCAGTAATTGCCGAACATTTCCGCAAAGGTAAATGGAATCGTCAGAGACGCAAAAGCCAGAATCGCGCCAGTCGCGATGACCCAGATCGAAACGTTTTGTCGCTGCTGATACGCAAAGATGCCCGCGACGGCGATCAATCCCAACCACAACAGGAGCAGGCCGTGCGAGATCAGCGCGCCGAGGATCATCTCGGGCAACTTGAGCAGCGGCCGCTCGGCTTCGGGTATCGCTTCCACGGTGGCAGCTTCCGTCGGCGATGGCTCGGCTGAACAATAGAGGTATTCGTTCTGATCGAGCGAATCGGTCGCTGGTTTCCAGCCGCTGAGCATCACCGGTACGTTCAACTGATGCAGCGTTTGCGCGAGCTGCTCGAGCCGAACGGTTCGCGGAATTCCGATGACTCCGCGCTCCTTGACGGTTTGAATCATCAAGGTCGAGAAGGGGGCGTTCGCTTCTTCGCTTCGGACGATCTGAGTGGCGATGATCTGATTGAGCGGATAGGTGGTCAGCGAAGACAATTGCCCGGCATTGCAGAACGCATCGATCGACTTTTCATCGATCGAGACCTCGCGACGCATCATCGACGCCTCCAGAGCGAGCTGGACCACCGCTCCGGCGCCGAGTCCGATGAGAATGCTTTGCCACCACTGAAAGTTGCCGCGGCCGGCTAATAGAATCGCCGTCGTGATCACCACCCACGTCCCGATCCCAACCAGCAGCGCGCGAAACCAGTCGCGTCGATCGCGAATGCGCTGGCAGAAAAACCACGGTTCGTTCCAAACGAACTTGTTCTTAACGAAGAGTTTCATCGCGCCAGCCCTTGGAAGAGGAGCAGCATTATTTTGTTGCCCTGATGCTAACGATCTCCGCCGCGCTTCTCAAGCAGAGTCGCTCTCCGCGCTCTCCGCGCTCTCCGCGTCCTCCGCGGTAAAAAACCGCGAAAGCGATCTGCTATTTTGCGAAGCTGTCTCAGCGAGTAAAAATGTTCCCCACCCGGCTCCCGGCACCACCTGCCTGAAGCCTGACGCCTGACGCCTGACGCCTGACGCCTGTACCCCTGAGGAGATCTCGGTGCCCGACACCGCTCAAAAAAATTCCCGCGCGCAGTGGACCCCCGAGGCCGAAATCGATGAGGCGATCAAGGCGATCGCCCAGGAACTGGCGGTTCCCGAGCGGCAGGTGCGAGCGACCGTCGAATTGCTCGAAGCCGGCAACACGCTCCCTTTCATCGCCCGCTATCGCAAAGAAGCCACCGGCGGACTGGACGAGTTCGCTTTGCGGGCGATCGAAGACGCTTTGGAGAAGGCTAAGGAACTAGCCGCTCGCAAAGCGACTGTGCTCAAGACGATCGAATCGCAAGGCCAGCTGAGCGACCAACTGCGGCGGCAGATCGCCGACTGCCGCGACTTGGCGACGCTCGAGGCGATCTACCTGCCGTTCAAACCTAAGCGGCGCACGCGGGCGACCGCCGCTCGCGAGCGCGGCCTGCAGCCGCTGGCCGACCTCTTGCTCGCGCAGAAAAATCTCGGGCGTCCCAAGCAAGCAGTGCTCGAAAAATTCGTCAACCCAGGGCTCGAAGTGCCCGACGTCGGCGCGGCCCTGCAAGGAGCGCTCGACATCGTCGCCGAGCAGTGGTGCGATGATACCGAGACGCGGCTGTGGATGGCCCAGGAAGCGCGGGCTCGCGGCCGCGTGGCGTCGCAAGTCAAACGCGGCAAGAAGGAAGAAGCCAGTAAGTTCGAAATGTATCTCGACTATCGCGAGCCGGCCAGCAAGATCCCATCGCACCGGCTGTTGGCCATGCTTCGCGGAGAGGCCGAAGGAGTTTTGCGAGTCGGCATCGAAGTTGATCGCGATTCGGCCGCCGCGCAGCTCAAGCGCCGGCTGGTAACCAATCCGCAATTCGAGTTCTATCGCGAACTGCTGGGCGCGGTCGATGATTGCTTCGATCGCTTGCTGATGCCCGCCACCGAGACCACGGTGCTGCAGCAACTGAAAGAAGCCGCCGACGAGGAAGCGATCGCAGTCTTCGGCAAGAACCTGCGCGAGCTGCTGATGGCTCCGCCGGCTGGATCGAAAGTGACGATCGGCATCGATCCCGGATTCAGGACCGGCGCCAAGGTTGCGGTCGTCGACGAGACGGGCAAGTTTGTTACCAACACGACGATTTATCCGACGCCGCCGCACAGCGACTTGGTAGGTGCAGGCAAAACTTTGCTCGAGCTGATTGCAAAATATCGCGTCGAGTTGATTGCGATCGGCAACGGCACGGCTTCGCGCGAGACCGATGCGTTCGTCTCCGAGTTGATTCGCAAGAACAATTTAAAAGTCACCAAGGTGATCGTCAGCGAATCGGGGGCTTCGATTTATTCGGCCAGCGAAATCGCCGCTCGCGAGTATCCGAACTTGGACGTCACCGTTCGCGGCGCGATCAGCATCGCTCATCGCTTGCAAGATCCACTGGCAGAACTGGTCAAGGCTGATCCGAAGTCGATCGGGGTAGGGCAGTACCAGCACGACGTCAATCAAAAACTGCTCCGCAAGCGGCTCGATCGCGAAGTCGAGTCGTGCGTCAATAGCGTCGGCGTGGATCTCAATCTGGCCAGCGGCCCACTGCTCTCGTACGTTGCCGGCATCGGACCGAAGATCGCAGAAAACATCGTCGCCTATCGCGATGCGCATGGCCGATTTGAAACGCGAGCCCAATTGCTCAAAGTGCCCAAGCTCGGCAACAAGGCTTTCGAACAAGCCGCCGGCTTCTTGCGCATTCGAGGCGGCAAGCAGCCGCTGGATAACTCCGCGGTGCATCCAGAAAGCTACAGCGTCGTCGAGCGAATGGCCGCTCGGCTGAATGCCGATCCCAAGTCGCTGGTCGGCAATGCGGGACTGTCGCAAAAGCTCAACGCGTCCGACTTTGTCGATTCACGCTTCGGCTTGCCGACGATCAAGGACATCATCGAAGAACTCGCCAAACCGGGCCGCGATCCGCGCAGCGAGTTCCGCGTCGTGCAGTTCGCCGAGAACGTCCACACGCTCGAAGATTTGCGACAAGGCATGGTGCTTGAAGGAGTCATCACCAACGTGACCCACTTCGGCGCCTTCGTCGACATCGGAGTTCATCAAGATGCACTCATTCATATCTCGCAACTGGCCAACACGTTCGTCAAAGATCCGAGCGATGTGGTGGCGGTAGGCGACATCGTCAGAGTGAAAGTCCTGGAGGTCGACATCGATCGCAAGCGGATTTCGGCGACCCGCAAACTCTAGCGCGGTCGCAAAGACGGGTCACACCAAGACAAATAGATACCAAGAAGAAGCTCGGTTTTCTCGGGATTTAGTGACTTAGAAGTTGGCTGTCTATT
>JBQCEI010000726.1:0-2216 GCA_051960375.1 Aureliella sp.
CGGCAAGGCGATTCTTCATCTGCTCGAGCGCGACATCAAGCCGCGTGACATCATGACCCGCGATGCGTTTGAAAACGCTATGGTGGTCGTCATCGCTCTGGGAGGCTCGACCAACGCCGTGCTGCACCTGATCGCCATGGCTCGCAGCGTCGACGTGTCGCTGACGATCGACGATTTCCAGCGCGTCAGCGATCGCGTTCCGTTTATCGCCGACCTCAAGCCCAGCGGCAAGTTCGTTCAAGAAGACTTGCATTCGGTTGGCGGCACGCCGGGCGTGATGAAGTACTTGCTCGAGAAAGGTTTTCTCAAGGGCGATTGCTTGACGGTCACCGGCAAGACGCTGGAAGAGAACCTCCGCGACCTGCCGGGACTCAAGGAAGGCCAGAAGATCGTTCAGCCGATCGAGAAGCCGATCAAGCCGACCGGGCACATTCAGATTCTCCGCGGCAACCTCGCACCGGAAGGCTCGGTCGCCAAGATCACCGGCAAGGAAGGCTTGCGGTTCGCCGGCCCGGCCCGCTGCTTCGACAGCGAAGAAGACATGCTGGCCGCGCTGGAAAACAAGCAAATTCAGAAGGGCGACGTGATCATCATCCGCTATGAAGGACCGCAAGGCGGGCCGGGCATGCCTGAGATGCTCACACCGACCTCGGCGATCATGGGAGCGGGGCTGGGAAGCGATGTGGCTTTGCTGACCGATGGCCGTTTCTCGGGCGGCTCGCACGGCTTCATCGTCGGCCACGTGACGCCGGAAGCTCAAGTCGGCGGTCCGATCGCGCTGGTGCGTGACGGCGATATGGTGACGCTCGACGCCGAGACCAATCGCATGGATGTCGATGTCAGCGAAGAAGAAATGGCCAAGCGCCGCGCCGCCTGGCAAGCTCCGCCGCTCAAGGCCCGACGCGGCACGCTCTACAAGTACATCAAGAACGTGAAGAGCGCCTCGGAAGGCTGCGTCACCGACGAGTAACGCTCTCTCCATTTCGCAGGAAGCGGAAAGCGCGGGGCGTTGCCTCCGCGCTCTCCGCGGTAAAAACTCTAGCACATGCTTACGAGTAACGGCGCCACCACGAATCGAACAGATTCTCGACGTAGTCCAGCCAGCTTTGCCAGGCGTTATTCAGTGGGCTCGGCTGCTGCACGACGGGTGTCGCCGGAGTTCTGCTGACGGGCGTGGTGCTTATCGGAGTAGAACTCGTCGGGGTCGAGCTCGGCACCGAAGCACCCGCGCTGGTGCCGCTGTCGGCGAACCGCAGTTCGACGCTGTTCAGCTTGCCGACATCCCAGCGAGCGTAATCGGTCACTTCCAGAGTCCAGCGTCCTTTGGCGTTCTTGCCATCGACGGCCGACAGAGGCGTCTCCGGGCGGAAGGTGCCGCTGAGATTGCCGGTGACCGTCGCGATCGAGCTGCTCGCTTCATCATCGAAGAGCACGCGGATGTTGTCGCGCGAGCTGCCGCGACGGTTGACCAGCGTAACGGCCGTGCCGTCCGGCGCGATCAGTCGCACGCGGAGGTCGCTGACGTAGGTGTGGTCGATCGATAGATTCACGTTCAGATCGCTGATCGTGAAGCTGTCGGCCACGTCGATCGGGATCGTCGTCACGCCGACGGTGCGCGAAGTTGCATCTTTCAGCGTGACCGGCCCGGTCACCGTGTAAGTGCGGTTCGCTTGCAGGGCCGTTTGCGATACGAAGCGATCCTGCGTCGATTCACCCGCCACGCCGTCGCGATCCTGATCCAGCAAGTTGCCGGCCAGGTCCTGGACAGTTGGTAGCACGGTGACGGTATAAGTCCCGGCAGCCGTCTGGTTGGCGAAGGTGATGCGGTACTGCGTCGAACTCAAGGCGGTGATCGATGCAACCGTGATCGCGCCGTTGGGACCGCTCAGCTGCACCGAGGATGCGGTCAGCGTGCTGGCCTTGATCGCTTCGGAGAAGGTGATGTCGACGCTGGCCAGGCCGCTGGAGGTGGTGTTCCAGTTGGCCGCGGTAACGTATGGGCTGACCGTGTCGGTGGGAGCCGGAGTGGCGCTTTGGTGCAGAGCGGCTGCCGCCTTGCCCACGTTCAAGCGGCCGTACATCGTGCGGTCGCGCAGTACCGAGTCGGTGTTGTTCATCACCAGGTCGACCAGCTGCGAACTGGTCAGCGAAGGCGATTGTCCCCAGAGTAGCGCCAGAGCGCCCGAGACGTGCGGCGTGGCCATCGAAGTGCCGCT
>JBQCEI010000727.1:0-4722 GCA_051960375.1 Aureliella sp.
GTACGCCCAGGCCAAGGCAAACTGGATCAGCGACGTTGCTCCCGCGTTCGTCACTCATGCGACCGCGGTTGCCACCGCCGATGGACAAGCGGCCTACGACATCGCGGTCGCCCGCGGCAACCGCAACGTTATCAAGGCTGACGCCGACCTGACGTTCGCCAATGCGCAGTCAGCCCAAAGCTACACGCGAGCAGTCGACGCGATCGCACCGACCAACACTCATTTGTCTTCGCTGTTGGGACTTGAGAACGCCCGGCGATCTTTAGCTGCCACGCATACCCAAAGCTACGAGCACAAAGTCGCGGTTGCCGAAAAGAAACTGGGAATCGACAAGGCCCAAGCATCGAAGCAACTCGAGATCGATCGCGCCAACAAAGTCGAGGCAGACACGTACAACCACACCTATGCGGTTGCCGTCGGCGATGCCAAGCTGGGCTTTGATACCGCTATTGCCGATGCGAAGTTGGCATGGCAACAGGACGAGATCACGTCCCAGGAGGCGTTCACGACGAACAGCGTCCCGCTGCACCACGCGTTTTCAGTGGCAATCATCGGCCTCGACAAGACTTACCAAACGCAAGTCGCAATCGCCGAAGAAACTCGCCAGTACACCCACGCGACGGCTGAAGGCAATTTCTTCGTCGCCGAGACGACAGCCAACAATACCAAGCGATCGTCCACCGCAGCGGCGGTCATCGCATTGTGGAACGCCCACGAAGTCGCTCGCGTGGACGCTCACAGCGACATCAACAACGCGCTCCAGCTTCCATGGACTCAGTACCTGGTCGACGCAGCTTCCGCGCGAGCCTCTTGGTGGAACAGCGCGTCTTCTCAATACACCAATCTGGCTTCCGATCGAAACACCGCGGAAACGACCTACACCGCCCGCATAGCCGCCGCGCATGTCACGCGGCAACAAGCGATCGCTACGGCGAAGAAAACCAAGTCGCTGGCGGAGGCCGATGCCGAAGCCGCCGAGGCGACCGCCAAAGCCGATGCGGTGCGCGAATACTTCACCGATATGGTCTTGCCCACCAAGACCTACGCGAATCAAATCGCAACGGCCGAGCGCAAGAAGGCGGTCGACATCGCTCAGGCCAACCGCGACTACATCGATCACGAAAGCACCACCCAGCGCGACAGTGAAATTCAGGCGGCTGGCAACGCGTTCACTTCCACCAAGAACAGCCAGGACGCGACCTACCGCTCCGCATTGGCCGGCGAGCAAGCCGACCAGTATCTCGACTTCGCCACGGCTGAATTCAACCGGACGGTGGCTTTGGTGGCCGCCGACGTCGCGCTGGTCACCGCTCGCAACAACGCCGAGAAGACGTACCGCAACGAAGAGTCGGATGCGTACTTGCAGTCGGCCACCTCGTGGGCCAACATCGACGCGGTATATCGCCAGTACGAGGCGAACTCGTTCGCCTCAGCCGCCGCCTCGCTGGCCTCCAGCACTGGCTCCCCCTGGGCCG
This sequence comes from Aureliella sp., assembly GCA_051960375.1. GTDB lineage: Bacteria > Planctomycetota > Planctomycetia > Pirellulales > Pirellulaceae > Aureliella. The sequence goes on from JBQCEI010000727.1 coordinate 1,476, forward strand.
CATACGACGCCGATTTCTATGCAGCTCAAGCCGCGAATGTGACCGCCGTCTCCAACGCGGCCAAAACCGATGCGATCGCTCAAGCAACCGCTCAGAAGGCTGCTGAGATAGCCCAGACGAACGCCGAAACGACTTGGCGCAATGCCAACGCTACGTTGGATGGCACGCTGAAAACGACCATCGCAAGTGCGCACCTCGGATTTGCGACGGCGCAGTCGTTCGCCTACGGTGCCTCCGGTGGCAGCGGCCTGCCCCTGCCATCGGTCGCAAGCCCAGCCGATCTGACCGGCCAGTACACCGTAGCCGGCCCGAGCAACACCTACCGCAGGTCGATCTACTTCGTCTCCAACACCACCTACGCCTATCCATACGGCGGCTACTGGTGGGGCGCCTGGGGCTATTACGGCTCGGGATACTGGTACGCAGGTTACGGCGGGTACTACGACTATCTCTACGGCAGCCAAGTCTCTTCAGCAGCCAGCGTCTACTTGACGGAACCGGCTAAACAATTCCCCGCTTCGTTCTGGCAGATCGACGCCGGAGAAATCGCCGATCAAATGCGAGATGGCTCGGTTCAAGTCCGTTATGGCGAAGCGGTCGCCGAGGACTTGGCAATCACTGACAGCGTGCAACCAGGAGCGTTTACTCCTGCTTCACCGATAGATCCGAGTGTTTCGGACGGCGCGGCCTTTGTGAACGACGAGGTCATCGCAATCTTGTCTGGCTTTGACTCGGAGGCGGGCGACTACTGGGCGTTGCATGGGTCAACAGCACAAACGGTAGTCAGCGCACGACCAACTGCGACCCTGGAAAAACTTTCCCCTGAACTCGTCAATGCAATACTGAACAAACTATCCCACTTATCGTCCGGAGGAACTGAATACGATGCAACATCGGCCATCGGCGCGCTACATGAGTGCGCCAGCCCCGGGGACGGCTCACTCAAGATTGCCGAACAACTTGCTACGAAGGCTACAGGTACGAATGGATCGACGACACTAGCTCAGCATCTTGGTCGGGGCGATGGTGCTAATCTGACACCCATGCAGAAGCTTAAAGCCTATCTACAAGGAGTCAACAACCAAAAAGGTCCGGGCATCTTCGACCAGGCAGCGCAAATCAGTGTCAACTTGGTAATGGGCTACATCAATGGGCAGAATGGAAATGTTACCGAGTATGCCAAGGGTTTTGCGAAAGGGTTCTTTATTGATGGCGCCTGGGGCAATGTCGAGGGCATCGGAACGATTCTCAAATTCGGCTGGGGTGCAGTCAAACAATCTTGGTACAACCAAGCACGAATTCTCACCTTTGGCAACGAGCGCATCTTCGAAAACCAGTTCTTTAACTTTGAAGACCAGAGGAAACTGGAAGCAAATGTGATCAAAGCGGGAGAGATGATCTTCAAGGTACTCAACGCCGTCGGCACCGAGCTTGGAGAGGAAGCCTTTGCGCACTATCATGCCCTGAAAGAAGGTTCTGCCGCTGAACTTGAAGAACTGGGTGGCAAGCATCAGCAAGTTGCGGCCGCTGTGATGTCCATAGGCGTGTTGATCTCCCGCGAACTCCGCGAGATGCCCCCCGAAACGCGAGGGAGAATCTCTGGTGCAATCACCTGGGAGATCGCCCAAACAGCTGCAGAGATACTTTTCACTGCCGGCGCAGCAACCGTTGCGACCAAAGGAGCCAAATTTGCGCGCATTGCCGACAAGCTAGCCGATTTCGCTAAGACCTATGACAAGCTCGGCGACATCGCAGGACCCGTGCTGACCCGTCTACGACAGATTTCAGAGCCAGGAGGCGAGCTCCGTAAGTTGCTCGAGAAATTCGACGAAAAAGCAGTCGTTGTCGAACGAGCGATTAAGGTGATCGATGAAACGTTGCAGAGCGCGTGCTTCACGCCCGGTACCCTGGTGCTTACGGAACAAGGCACGATGCCGATCGGTGATATTAGACAAGGCGACAAGGTAAAGGCCTTCGACTTCAAGAGCGGACGTTGGAGCTATCATGAGGTTAAAGCGAACACCCGCAATCAATACTCAGGTGACATTGTGTCTGTAACCATCGGCAGCGATACAATCGAAGCGACAGCGGAACATCCGTTCTGGGTAGTAACGGGAGAGGGATTGTCAAATCGTCCCACGCCAAAATCGCTGGCTAACGATGAAGACCAAGGGCATGCGCTCATGGGACGCTGGGTCAGCGCTTCCGACCTCGCTCCGGGCGATGTCCTTCAGAGTTCCTTGGAGCACCATGCAACAATCTCCGCCATATCGCGCCGAATGGAGTCAAACCTGGAAGTTTGCAACTTGAGCGTTGGCCAAAATCACAGCTATGCTGTGGGCAGCACTAGCATCTTAGTTCACAACGCGAATTGGTGCGGTGTGCTAACGGAACTGCACCCGGGTTGGGCAAAGATTCGCGCCAATCTCGCGAAGAAGTTCGGGGTCGATATTAGGCAAATACATGGACATCACATTGTCCAGAAGGCGATCCCCGATGAATTTGACCTGCGACCCGCCAAACTCCCTAAAGGCAAGCTGATTCGCAATCTTTCCGATACAGAATTCGAAGCTTTAGTTAGCAAAGGCTTGCTGTCAGACACAGAACAATCAGCATGGTACATCGGCAAATCTCATGAGCTGCTTAAGAAAGCAGACGTAGAGGTCTATGCCCCCAAAGACGGCATCTCCGAAGATGACATGGTCAAACTACTGAAACAAGACCTGGAAGATCCAAAGCCCGGCAGATCCGGCGCGAATCTAACTTTAGCATTAAACGACAAGGCCAATGTACACACCGTTGAGACCCAGCGAGCCGTGTACAAGAGACTCAAGAAGGTTGAAGGCGATCAGGCACGTACTGAGGATGAACTGCGAGCAATTGGCGACATCTTCCGTGCCGGCAACGTCCCGACTGAGACGAGCTTCAGGCGAACACGTATCAATGGAGAAATCAAGTGACGGTAAGCGATGAAGAGATGGACGGCTACTTGAAAGCGGGCTTGACAGACGAAATAAGAAAAGCGGCTGCGCGTGACAGCGGCTTAGTTGCAAGAGGTTGGCGTAATGGGACGGTGCCATGGATTAAGAGCGCCATCCTTTTTGACACGTACCGGCAGACGATACCAGTGTTACTGGAACTGGGCGCGGATATTAATGCTTCGAAGAAAGACCAACCTTTGGATGATGCGATCAAAAGTGCGGTTACATCTTCCGACGTCGAAAAACTCCGATTCCTGCTTGAGCAC
>JBQCEI010000728.1:0-5145 GCA_051960375.1 Aureliella sp.
CGATTCTCACGCGAAGGCGTGAAGCCGCGAAGTCTAACGCTCAGATAGGAAGACGCATCAGCAGGGAGAAGAATGGAGATGCAACTTTGGGGGAGGCACTTGTGCGATTGTCTCTGGGTCAGTGACACGAAGCCTTGCTTGGCCACTAAACTCGGAGATGAGCCTTTTGTGTCGTGTGTCGAGTCGATTCCGAACTGCGCTTGCCCCCAGCACTAGCCAGAAGGAATTGTCGCCCGACAATGGCGTCAACTCACAAGCGGTGAAACAACTGGCCGGGTTCATCCTCCCGTGCGACGCGCGAGCACGATCCTGGAACCAACTACGAAACTGAAAAGCCACGCGGCCGCGCGTCATTCAACTTGAGGCAATCGATCCATGAACCGTCACCAAACTCTCTTCGAACGATGCGAGGCGACTTTGCTCTGCACAGCGACCGCCGTTTTTCTCACGTTCGCTGTCCACGAATTGTCGGCTCAAACCTCCGACGGCTCGAACTGGCAAAGCCAAGCGACGGAACGCTTGAAGGCGATCTACGACCGTGGCGAGTTTCGCGCCAAGAACTACCGGCCGACATGGCTCAGCGACAGTTCGGGATTTGTGGTCGAGGAAGTCGATGCCGACACGAAGAGGGCGACTCAATGGTTGTATGAAGCCCAGTCAGGCGAGCGGCGAGCATGGAAGCCCGACGAGAGACTGCCTAGCGCCGAAGATCCGCGTCTCTCACCCCAAGGGACGCATCGGCTGGTGATTCGAGGCGCGAAGCTTCTGGCTGTCGATCGGGAGAACGGAAAAGAGACGTTGCTGGCATCGGGCTCGCCGGATCGGGATGTGGCTTATCGCGATCCTGTCTGGTCTCCCGATGGCATCCGCGTCGCATTCATTGAGGCGGACTTTACCGATGTGCGACAGCGATCGGTATTAGTTCCTGGCGACCCATCGTACCTAGAAGTCGAGAAACATCACTTTGCCCGAGTGGGTGGAGAGATTGAGAAGCTGAGAGTCGGTGTGGTGAACGTCGATGGGACGCAACTGACGTGGCTGCCCATCGAATGCCCGGAGGAAGGAATGTATCTGGGGCAAGTCGAATGGGCGGGCAACTCTCACGAAGTGCTCGTCGAGAAGTTCAGCCGCTTCCGCGACAAGCGAGACTTTTTGCTCGTCACCCCGGATGGCTCGGTCGAGACGATCTATTCAGAAACGAGCGAGACGTGGGTCGAATCCAGTCAGGGGAAGAACTCGGGGCTCGTGTGGATTCGAGACGGCCAAGGATTCGTCGTCATCAGTGAGAAGGACGGTTGGCGCCATGCCTATCGGTATTCACGCGATGGAAAGGACGAGACGCGACTGACTGGTGAAGCTCACGACATCATCGATCGAGCAGTCATCGATGAAGAAGGGGGCTGGTATTACTACTACGCCTCGCCGGATGATGCCACGCAGAAATACCTATATCGCGTCGCGCTGGATGGCTCGGGAAAGAGCCAGCGCATCACGCCCGCGAATCAGGTCGGCACGCACAATTATCTCTTTTCCCCTGATGCCAAGTGGGCGATTCATAGCTACTCGACGTTGGACTCGCCGCCAATTCATGAGCTGATTGAAATCGAGGGACACCGGGTGGTAAAGTCACTCGAAGAGAACCGCGATCTCCGCGAGCGGATCAAGTCGATCATTTCTCGTCCGACCGAGTTCCTGAAACTCGACGTCGGCAACGGCCTTGAATTTGACGCCTGGCTGCTCAAGCCGAAGGGCTTCGATGCGTCGAAGAAGTACCCGCTGTTCATTTACGTTTACGGTGAGCCTCATGCGCAGACGGTGCTCGACGAATGGGGCGCGGCGCAGATCGACTTTCATCGTTTGGTCGCCGAGCTGGGTTACGTCGTCGTGTCGATCGACAACCGAGGCACGCCCGCTCCCAAAGGTGCTGCGTGGCGACGAGCGATCTTCGGCAGCCTGGGACCGCTATCGACCGAAGAGCAAGAAGCGGGCCTTAAGGCGCTCGTAAAACAGTGCCCGTTCATCGACTCGTCGCGCGTTGGAATCTGGGGCTGGAGCGGTGGCGGCTCGAACACGCTCAACGCAATGTTTCGCAAGCCGGATTCCTATCACGTCGGGATTGCAGTCGTCCCGAAGCCGCAGCCGCATCTTTACAACGCGTGGTTCCAGGAGATCTACATGCGAACGCGCGAAGTCAATGCGAGTGGCTATGAGAAGGCGGCAGCGATCAATTTCGCCGACGGTCTCAAAGGCAAGCTGCTGATCATGACCGGATCGGGCGAGACGAACACCCATATCCAAATCATCGAGGGATTGGTGGACCGGCTCATTGCGCTCGGCAAACCGTTCGACTACATGGTGTATCCCAATCGAGACCACGGGTTGCGAGAGGGAGACGGCACCTTAGTGCACGTGAGAATGCACATCCTGAGATATCTCCTGCAAAACCTGCCGGCCGGCCCGCGATCACAAACTTCAACCTGAGGATTCCGTTCGATGAACGATCGAAGAGTGAGTCGCTTCATGCGGCTTGGTATCGCGATGGTCGGTTCGTTGTGTCTGATCAACATCGAAGCTGATGTGCGTGCGGATGAGAGGCCGAACATCGTATTCATTCTGGCTGACGACCTCGGGTACGGCGACGTTGGTTGCTACAACGAGGACTCGAAGATTCCGACGCCGCATCTTGACGGGCTCGCGCGAGAAGGCACGCGTTTTACCGATGCGCATGCGCCGTCTTCGGTTTGCACGCCCACTCGTTATGCGGTGCTCACCGGGCGTTACGCTTGGCGGACGCGATTGCAGCGCAACGTGCTCGGACCTTGGGACCGACCGCTCATCGCGCCGGAGCGGCTGACTGTGGGCAAGCTGCTCCAACAGCATGGTTACTCGACCGCGTGCATCGGCAAATGGCATCTCGGCTCGACCTATGCCACCGCCGATGGCCAACCACCGTCGAGCCGCGATAACCCGATGACCAACGTAGACTTCACCCAGCCCGTCGCCGGTGGCCCAACGACGCGCGGCTTCGATCACTACTTCGGAACCTTGGTGCCGAACTATCCGCCGTATTGTTTTGTCGAGAACGATCGCACCGTCGGCCTCCCGTCCGAGCTCGCCACCGGCGGTCTGTTCAACATTCCCGGCCCGAAAGTCCGCGACTGGAAACTGGTGAATATCCTGCCCGAAATCACTCGACATGCCGTGCGATGGATCGACGAGACCGCGAAGACGAAGCGGCCTTTCTTCCTCTATTTCGCACTCACCTCGCCGCATTATCCCGTCGTGCCCGCCCCCGAGTTCATCGGCAAATCGCAGGCCGGAGCGTACGGCGACTTCGTCCATCAGACCGACTGGTCCATCGGTCAAGTGCTCGATGCCTTGAAGCGCAGCGGCGTTGAGGAGAACACGCTCGTGATCGTCACCAGCGACAACGGCCCCGAGGTCACCGGCGAAGTCAACCCCGGTGTGTACGATCGCATGCAACAGTTTGGCCATCGCAGCTCCGGAGAACTGCGAGGTGCCAAGCGCGACGTCTGGGAAGGAGGCCACCGAGTCCCGTTCATCACGCGCTGGCCCGGCAAGATCCCTGCCGGCGCCGTGAGTGACGAAACGATGTGCCATGTCGACTTTATGGCCACCGTCGCCTCCATCCTCGATGCAAAACTCCCCGACAACGCCGGCGAGGACAGCGTCAACGTATTGCCCGTGCTGCTCGGCCGACCGCGATCCGCTCCGGCTCGCCAGGCCACCGTGCATCACAGCGCGCGTGGCAAGTTCGCCATCCGCCAAGGAGACTGGGTGCTGATCGATGCGCCCAGTGGTGACGACAACGGCGCTCACGGCGAACCGCAGTGGCTCAAGAACCAGCGCGGGTACACCCAACACAATTCCCCTGGCGAACTGTTCAACGTGCGAGAAGACCTCACCGAACGACACAACTACTTTGCCGAGAAATCGCAGCTCGTCGACGAACTGAAGATGCTCCTCGAAAAGTACAAACGCGAAGGCCGCAGCACCCCCGGCGAGCCTCAGAAGAACGACGTCGAGATCAAAGAGTTTTCACCGCGGCCCGCATCAATAAAAGCCACGACTTCGCGCTGAATCCACCGGCAAAGACAAAGCCAACCAATCGGAGAAAGCACCATGCAAAAGTTCTTCAGTCGATTGATGCGGATAGCCGTTGCGGCATGCGCCCTGGCGGCAATGCCCGTGCTGGCGCAAGACACCACCACCTCGATTCCGCGGCCGGATGGCAAACCGGCCGACATGTCCAAGCCGGTCCAGGTTTTCATTCTGCTCGGCCAGTCGAACATGGTCGGCCTCGGTAAGGTAAAAGGCAGTGAGATCTCTTTGGAGCACGCGGTCAAGGAGAAGAAGAAATATCAATATCTCGTGGATGACGCGGGTGCCTGGACCGAGCGGAAGGACGTCCGCTTCGTGCAATACATGTCCGGCAAGGGCCCGCTCCGAAATGAATGGATGACGGTCGCGGGGGGCAAGCTTGGTCCCGAATACGGAATCGGCCATCCGCTGGGAAATGCGATCGACGCGCCCGTCATGATCCTCAAGTGCTGTATCGGCAACCGGGCTCTGGGCTGGGATCTCTTGCCGCCCGGCAGTGAACGATCGGAGTTCGTCGCCAGGGACAAAGCGGGTGTCGAAAAGAAGCTGGTCTACGCCGGCTACAAGGACAAACCCGAGTTCTGGGAAATGGACCCAGCCAAGGGGCTCAAGACCGAACCCGCGCCCTGGTTGGATAAACATGGCAAGCCGATCGACTGGTATGCCGGCAAGCAATGGGATTTCGACATCGGCGACGCCAAAAAGGTCCTGACCGATCTCGAAAAACACTATCCGGGAGCCACGGGCTACGAGGTCGCTGGATTCTTCTTTTGGCAGGGGGAGAGAGACGCCGGCAACGCTGGTCACGCCGCCCATTACGAGAAGAACCTCGTGCATTTCATCAAGGCGCTGCGGAAGGAGTTCAACGCCCCCAACGCAAAGTTCGTCTGCGCCACCTTAGGTGAAGCGGTCAAAGGCAGCAGCAGCGGCCCAACCGGCCAGGTGCTTGAGGCCCAGCTCTCCGTGGACGGTGAGACGTGCAAGTACCCCGAGTTCCAAGGCAACGTGGCCACCATCTACACT
>JBQCEI010000729.1:0-3325 GCA_051960375.1 Aureliella sp.
GGCGATGGGCCCGGCGATGGCTTGGGGCAACGAAGCGGCCAGCGGCAAGACGGTTCCCAATCGCATGGCCTTTTTGTACGTGCCCAACGGCAAGAACATGGCTCAGTGGACCCCCGAACAGGAAGGAAGCGATTTCAAGCTGCCGCCGATCCTCGAGCCGCTCTCGCCGGTGAAAGACAAACTGCTGGTCCTCTCGGGACTGACGGCCGACAAGGCTCGGCCGCACGGCGATGGCGGCGGCGACCACGCTCGCGCTTTGTCGGCGTTTTTGACCGGCACGCAGGCTCGCAAGACCGACGGCACCGATATCCGCGCCGGCATTTCGGTCGATCAACTGGCCGCTGGTCGCGTCGGCAATCAGACACGACTGCCGTCGCTCGAGGTCGGCTGCGAACAAGGTTCGATGGCGGGCAACTGCGATTCGGGTTACAGCTGCGTGTACTCGTCGACCATGGCATGGCGCTCGGCAACGCAGCCGCTGCCGAAAGAAGTCAATCCCAAGCTTGTCTTTGAGCGATTGTTCGGATCGGCGCCCGACGCCCAGCGGGCCGAGCGCGACGCTCGCCGCAAGAGCATTCTCGACTTCGTGCGCGAGGACTCGAAGGACTTGTCCGGCAAGCTCGGCAGGAACGACGTCCGCAAGCTCGACGAATATCTATCGGCCATCCGCGACATCGAAACTCGCATTGAAAAATCGGAAAAGCTGCCGCCGATCGAAGTGCCAAACGTCCCGACGCCGTCGGGCGTTCCGGCGGCTTACGAAGAACATATTCGATTGATGTGCGATTTGATCGTGCTCGGTTTTCAAGCCGACGTGACGCGCATCGTGACCTTCGTACTCGCTAACGAAGGGAGCAACAAGCCGTATCCGTTCATCGAAGTGCCCGAAGGCCACCACGATCTGTCGCACCACGGAAACGATTCTGCCAAGCTGGCCAAGATCGCTCAGATCAACACCTTCCACACCCGGCAGTTGGCCTATCTGCTCGAGAAGCTTAACTCGGTGAAGGAAGGCGATGGCACGTTGCTCGATCACGCGATGGTCGCTTACGGCAGCGGCAACTCCGACGGCAACGCTCACAATCACGACAACCTGCCGATTCTGTTGGCTGGCGGTGGCTGCGGAACGCTGAAGACCGGCAGACACATTCGGTACCAGAAGGAAACGCCGCTGAACAACCTGTGGCTCTCGATGCTCAACCGCATGGAGATCGACGTCGCTCAGCTCGGCGACAGCACCGGGGCGCTGGCCAATTTGGCCTAACGGTAAGGGTAACCGCATGCTGACGACCCGGCTGAAATCGCCCCGGAGGGGCCGGCGTGAGTAGCCCGGGGCGGTAGCCCCGGGGCAAGCGAAAACGCAAAAATCGTACGCCCCGGAGGGGCCGGCGTAGCTCCGTTGCACCGCCTACGCCGGCCCCTCCGGGGCGGAAAATACCAAGCGCCTCGGTTGTTCCCCGGGCTTACGCCCCGGGCTACTGACGGCGGGCCCTCCGGGCCGCTATTCACAGCCTTTGGTGCGCGACAACTTTGGCAGACTCTACTGACCCCAAACGACAACTTTTTAGCCCAGTCGGGTGACGGTTCTTCTCGGTTGTTGGGCTCTCTGACAGGTTCGTCCCTCGCTTACGCGTCGGGTTATAGAAAATTCACAACCGCGGGCTAACTCCCTGCGGCTGATATTTCTGGCGTGTCCCCGCAGCGATCAGCATGATCGTTCGAGCCGCACTTGCCCTGCGGCTTGGCATTCATCGAGCCCCGGTGAGGCATGTGGCACAAGCTATGCGGTCCGGTTTATAACCCGACGCGTAAGCGAGAGTCTGGGTGTCTTCGTGACCTAGTGGTTCTTGGCTTTTGAGATTCACCACGAAGACACGAAGAGACAAAGACACTCGGATATCAGGACACTTCCCCATTGCTCGTCACGTGGATCGGGTATGGACTCGGCAGCTAATCCGTTTGCAGTGCTCTCGCTGATCGTCGCGCCGGCGATTCTGACCAATGCTTCGACGGTGCTGATCATGAGCACCAGCAATCGCTTGGCGCGAGCCGCCGATCGAGCTCGCGAGCTCTCCAAGCAGCTCGAAGAAGCTCATGCCTTCGAAGCGCCCGAGGCGGAGCGGCGGCTGGAGGAGTTGATGCTGACCGAACAGCGAGCCTTGCTGCTTCTGCATGGGCTGCGGTGCTTCTACATGGCTCTGGCGGGATTCTCCTCGGCCACGCTCATCTCGCTGCTTGGCGCAGTACTAGCTCCGATGAATGCCGGACGCGTGGTCCAGGCGTTGGAGTTCGCCGGCGTTGCCGCGGGACTGCTGGGCGTTGCTTGCATCATCTATGCGTCGGCGCTGTTGGTGCGGGAAACTCGCTTAGCGGTCCAGAACATCCGCAATCGCATCGAGCGAGTGCAGCGGCGGGCACCGCTGCAGAGATCGCCGTAGCGGCCGGGACTCTGTTTTTTACCGCGGCTGGGTGGCACTGGCTATGCCAGTGTTTCTTGATTCGAAGTAGGGATGCTCCGATAGACCGAAAAGCATTCACCAATGGCAAATGGCCTAGCGTGGCTTGTGGTATAGGCCTGGTTCGCATTGGAATGCTTGATCGATCTTCAAGCTCTGGTACTTCGAGTCAGAAGACACTGGCATAGCCAGTGCCACCCCGGCCGCGGAGAGGCCTCTGCGCTGCATAGCTCTGCGACTCTGCGTTAAAAATGAGGAAAGCATGCGAGAAGTGTTTCGAGCCTGGCTGTGGGAGCAGCCGTTGAATTGGCTGTTGCTGGCCCTGCCGGTGGCGGTCGTGCTGGACTGGACCGGTCAACCCGAGTTGTGGATCTTCATCGCTTCGGCGCTGGCGATCGTTCCGCTGGCCGGCCTGATGGGCAGAGCGACCGAGGATCTAGCAGCGCGGCTGGGGGCCGGTATCGGTGGATTGCTCAACGCGACCTTCGGCAACGCAGCCGAGCTGATCATCGGCATCATGGCCCTGATGAAGGGCCCGGCGATGTATCCGTTGGTCAAGTCCTCGATCACCGGTTCGATCATCGGCAACCTGCTGCTGGTGCTCGGCGCATCGACCTTGGTCGGCGGCCTGTACCACAAACGTCAAGTGTTCGGTCGGGTTGCCGCCAGCATGGGCGCCACTCTGCTGGCCTTGGCTTCGATCGGACTGATCATGCCGACGGTGTACTTTTACCTGTTCCGCACGGGGACGCATCTGAGCGTCGACGAGCTGGAGAACGTCGAGTACTTGAGTCAGGAGATCGCCGCAATCCTGGCGGTGATTTATGTGCTCAGCCTGATCTTCTCGCTGTGGACTCACGACCACCTCT
>JBQCEI010000730.1:0-2125 GCA_051960375.1 Aureliella sp.
AAACTTGGGGGATGAGAACTGAGGCACTTCTTTTTTAACGCAGAGACGCGGAGATGGGGACGCAGAGAGCGCGGAGAGGAGATACGGCAAGCTTGTCTCACTTGACCTTGGGTAGCCCTCGCAGTCCAATTGAAGTAGGGCGGGCACTTGTCGATTGGCTTGGGAGATGGTGATGAAGCGGGGCGTTTCGTTTTTGGCGGGTTTCGTTGTCGCTGCGGTCGGGGCTATCGCGGCCAGTCCTGCGCGGGCTCAGCACCTGCACGCGCACGGCAATCATTTCGACGTGCACCGGAACGTTCCTCACGGACATGACGCAGCGGGCCATCTGGTCGATCGATTCGGGCACCACATCGACGGAGATGGCCATCACACCGGCGGGATGGGCGTCTATGAAAACGGATCGGTCAGTGTTCCGTACAGCAGCCGCTGGGGCGGTTACTATCCGTCGTACTCGTCCTATCCGTATTACTCGTCGTTCTCTTTCGGGTCACCGCTCTACTCGGGCTCGCTCTACTCGGGCTCGCTATACGGCAGCTCGCTGTATGGCAGCTCGCTATACGGCAGCTCGCTGTATGGAAACCCGCTCTACTCGGCGCCGCTCTATTCCGCACCCAATGCTCTAGCCGCTCCGTCGGCGTTGCCGGGTGCTGCGGCCCTGAACGCGGCCCCCAACGTAGCTCTCGGCGCGGCGGTTAATGCAGCTCGCAACAAGATCCCGGTGCCACCAGCAGCTCCACCGGGGCAAGGAGGCGCTTTCGTTTTGATCAATCCGCGCGACAGCGGAGGTCCGATTCGCTATTCGCTCAACTCGTTTGACTACACGATCCAGCCAGGTGAAACCCAAACCGTGCCGCTCGACCGCCAGTGGCTGATCACCTTCGACAACGGGCTGGGCAAGACCGTTACGTATCGCATGGAACCAGGCGAGTACGAATTCACCGTATCATCCGACTTGGGCTGGGACCTCGAGAAACGCGCCGCCCCAGCGCCACCGCCGGTGGCCGGCAATGGTATTCCGGGACGTCGATCGCTGTGAGGGATGAGTGAGCTAAGCAGGGCAGCAGAAGTCTTTGCAGTTGAGAATTGTTCTACTCGGACCCGTGGCTCCACGTATCTTCCAGTAAGAACGGAGATAGAAACACAGAGGCACAGAGAGCACGGAGGTACAGAGGCTTCTGCTTGCGTCATTCTCCGCGCTCTCTGTGCCTCTGTGTTTCTATCTCGGCTGTTTTCAACGCGGAAAGACTTTTGCTGCCCTGCTTAATCGGTCGCAAACCTTTCACCGATCAGCTCGAGAACCTGGCGAGTGATATCGCTTTGTCGTTCGCGGCGCTCCAGATCGAGCAAGCTGTCGAGCATCTTCTCGGCGTTGCGCGTCGCTCCGTCCATGGCAACGAGCCGGCTGGCCTGTTCACTGGCGTAGGAATCGGCCGCCATGCGAAAGAGGCTGATAAACGCGTACTCGCTGATCAGGCCGGCCAGCAGCACGGGGATCGGCAGGTAGCAATAATATTCGGCCGCAGGCCGCGATGCCGAGCGCCCCAGCCGTGATGCCAAGGCCTCGATGTGGGCGAGATCCAGTGGCAGAATTCGCTCTTCGCTCGGCACTAGTTCGCTCACCGAGCGATAGCGATTGTAAACCACGTGCAAGGCACCGATTTCTCCAGCAGCATAGCGGCCATCGATCGCGTGCGCGAGGCGTTTGACCAGATCGCGAATGCCCGCTGGCGAGGTGGCCGCGGTCTCGCTCGAGTCGGGCGCGATACCACGACGAGTCAATTGTTGCACGCCTCTCTGCCCTACCACGAGGAGATGCGGGCCGCCGAGCTCTTGCCAGCGCCGCTCGGCCAGCCCGATCACACTTTGGTTGAAGGCTCCGCAGAAAGGCTGTTCGGAGGTGAGCACGACCAGCAGTGGCCGGCGATCGCCGAGTTCGGGAAGTAAAGGGATGGCCGGCTTCGAGGCCGACTGCGACGCCGACCTGGAAACCAACGCAGCGATGGCTTGCGCGACGATGGCTTCGTAGCGCTGCGAGGCGGCCAGCGCCCGCTGAGCGCCTTGTATTCTGCCGGCAGCGATCGCTCGCATCGCGCCGACGATGTCGTGAATCGTGCTGTAGGCTTGG
>JBQCEI010000731.1:0-8567 GCA_051960375.1 Aureliella sp.
CGCCCAGTTGCACATCCAGGACGCTCGAGGGTTGGCCGCTGGCGTTGAGTTGTTGCGAAGCGTGAAAGGTGGCCGAGCCCGAAACGAGTCGCGTATCTTGGCGCATCGGCACGAGCGTCTCGGCTACTTTGACCAGCCGCGCCAGATCGATCGAGCCTTCCGCTTCGAGCTGCGCACCGGGAAGCCAAGGCTCGGTCACGGTCGGCGTGGCGATCGGCCATGGCAGTTTGCCACTCGCTGCGACGCCCCCAAAGTCGGTGACCAGTCGCGTGTTGCCCAGCGCCAGCGAGCCCTGCGCGAGCGAAGCCTGGCCTTGCACTTTGAGCGATTCCAAATGCGCGGGTTTCGCGCCGACAAGCGCCGGAGCGGTGACGACGAGCTGGTCGCCGCTGAGCTGTTCGACGTTGAAACTCCAGCGTTCGCCGTCGACCAGCGAGCCGGCGATGCGGGCCGTGATCGAGCCGCTCAGTTCATCGATCGGAATCTCAGGCAAGCGAGCATGAACGATGTGCCAGAAGGCCAACGGAACATGATCGACAGCGGCGCGGATATTGAAAGCTCGCACATCGTCCGAGAGCGTCTCGGCGACGTCGGCGGCAATCGTTCCACTCGTCGAACCAGCAGCATCGCTAACCGTGGCCGCCAACTGCGTGGGGCCGACGATTTGCCCCGGGCCGGGCAACTGCGTCTTGAAGCTCGGAATGGTGACGATCCAGGCATCGGTGTGCTGGACATCGCGCAGAGCGATGCGCGCATTCTCGAGTTCGATCGCACCGGCAACGCGGCTGGAAGTGGAATCGGGAGACGATTCGCCTTGCATCAGCGGCTCGATCGCTTGCTCAAAGCTGCTCGTGCCCTGCGTGACGGCGACATCCATCTCGACGTCGCGGATTTTCACCGTGCCGAGGTTTTGGCTCGAGGTGATCCACGACAGCAAGCCCTTCTCAGTCTGGACCGAACCAACTTTGACTACGGCGTTGCCTTGAGCGTCGATCAGCTGCAGCCCTTCGACGCCGACCGGCGCGAACCAGCCGGCCGACACGCGCTCGAAGTCGACGTGCAACGGCGCGAGTCCAGCATAGCGATCGAGGATCGGCACCAGCACGGCGCGCGACGTAGCGACCGACGGCAGGAGGGCGACTACGATCAGCCCGACCACTGCCAGGAAAATTCCGATGGCATTGTGGCGCTTGAGTCGCTGCTTGCCGCGCAAAGAGAGTCGGCGTGGACTGTCTTCTTCGCTCACATCATGTCTGCGGGCCATCGTGACGCTCCTACGTTGGCGAGATGAGAATTTGCGGGATAATACGCAAGTTCACCTCCTCGCCGCCAGAGAGATTAACCGCCCCTTTTCTTCCGCCGCGCCATCCGCATCTCCGCGGTAAAACCTCTTCCGCACTTTCGGATTTGTGTTCGCCGCTGGAGCGGCCTACAATCTGGGGCTATGAAAACCACCAACCTAATTCCCGCCGTTGTATTTCCCGCCCTTACCTACCTCGCCTGCCTTGTGGCTCCCGCCGCCGCGCAAGAGGTCTCCAAGCTCGATCCGGCTCTGGCCGCGAGCAAAGCTGCCGCCGATGGGCTGCAGTGGCATGACGTCACCGCCTGGGGTGTCGAAGGCCGCATTATGCCCGATCAACCGCGAGCCAAGTGGTTTGACCGCTTGCCCGCCTCGGCCAGGGCTTCGGTCACGCCGACCGTCTGGAGTCTCAGCCGCGACAGCGCTGGTATGGTCGCCCGGTTTAAGTCCGATTCCCCGGCCATCCACGTGCACTACAAACTCAGCAAAGCCAATCTGGCGATGCCCCACATGCCCGCCACGGGAGTCAGCGGCGTCGATCTGTACGCCCGCGACAACGATGGCAAGTGGAAGTGGGTTCAAGTGGCCCGGCCCGCAACTCAGGAAGTTAAGGCCGAGTTGATCAAAGGGCTCGCGCCGGGTTACCGCGAGTATGCACTCTACTTGCCGCTCTATAACGGCATCGAGTCGCTCGAGATCGGCGTCGAAAAGGATGCCAAGTTCGAGGGCTGCGAGCCGCGCGACAAGCCGATCGTGTTTTATGGCACGAGCATCACGCACGGCGCTTGCGCTAGCCGCCCCGGCATGGTGCACACTGGAATTCTGGGCCGCCGCTTGGATATGCCGGTGGTCAATCTCGGCTTCTCGGGCAACGGCCGCATGGATAAAGCGGTCGGCGATTATCTCATTCAGGTTGACGCCGCGGCTTACGTGATCGACTGCTTGCCCAACATGCAGCCCAAGGATGTCGCCGCCAAGTGCGTGCCGCTGGTGAAGCAACTCCGCGAAGCTCGACCCGACACGCCGATTATCTTGGTGGAAGACCGCCGCTTTACCAACGACTGGATCACGCCAGCCAAGTACGAGTTCCACACCGAGAACCATGCGGCACTCCGCAAGGCCTATGAGACTTTGCAAAACGACGGCGTCAAAGGACTGTACTACATCGAAGGCGATCATCTCTACGGCGATGACACCGAAGGGGCCACTGATGCTTCGCATGCCAGCGACCTCGGCTTCATGCGCCAAGCTGATATCTTCGAGCCGGTATTTCGTCGCGCGCTCAGTAAGTAGTCTCGATTTTTTCCCCGGAGGCGCGGAGAGCGCGGAGTTGCGCAGAGAGTTGAATTGCTATGTCATCGTTCCGCTCATGGCTGCGCACGTCGCTTGTTCAGTCGTTGATGGTGCTCGGTGCCGGTTGTGTTGCCGCCGGCGGCAGGCTTGTCGGAGAGGGGCTGGTCGCAGCCGAGCCCGATTCGGCGAAGGTCGACTTTGACCGCGACGTGCGTCCGATCCTCTCGGAACATTGCTTCACTTGCCACGGTCCCGATTCGGGCAAGCTCGAAGCAGGGCTGCGCCTGGACCTGAAGGAATCGGCTTTCCACGAACTCGATTCCGGCGCTACGGCGGTCGTCGCGGGCAAGTCTGAGCAAAGCGAACTCGTTCGCCGCGTGAGTACGCGCGATCCCGACCAAATCATGCCGCCGCCGGGCGACACCAAGCCGCTCTCGACGCAGCAGATCGCGATCTTAAATCGCTGGGTCGAACAGGGAGCCCCTTGGACGAATCATTGGTCGTTCGAACCGGTCCGCTCCCCTGCTGTTCCCAGCGAGAATCTCGCCGAGGGCAGAATCGAAAATCCGATCGATGCGTTCATCCTGGCAAAGCTCAAGACGGCGGGCCTCGCCCAAGCTACGCGAGAGGAGAAGGCGCGGCTCATCCGCCGCGTCTCGCTCGACTTGACGGGCCTGCCTCCGTCGGTCAAAGAGGTCGACGATTTTTTGGCCGACGATTCGGATCAGGCCTACGAAAAGGTCGTCGATCGCTTGCTCAGCAGTCAGCACTTCGGCGAGCGACTGGCGATTCCGTGGCTCGATCTGGCTCGCTATGGCGATACGAGCGGCTATCACAACGACTCGCTGCGCGATATGTGGTTGTGGCGCGAGTGGGTCATCAACGCCTTCAACGCCAACATGCCGTTCGACCAGTTCACCATCGAACAACTGGCGGGCGATCTGATTCCCGAAGCGACCACCGAGCAGCAGATCGCCAGCGGTTTTCATCGCAACGTGATGACCAGCGATGAAGGAGGGCTCATCGATGCCGAGTATCGCAACCTCTACGTGGTCGACCGCATCGCCACCACCGGCGTTACTTGGCTCGGCATGACGATCGCCTGCGCTCAGTGCCACAGCCACAAATACGATCCCATATCGCAAAAGGACTACTATCGCCTCTACGCCTTCTTCAACAACGTTCCCGAGAACGGCAAGGATGGCGTGCGCGATCGCAATCCCAAACCCTTTTTGCGTGTCCCGTCGGCCGATGACGAGGCCAAGCTTGAAAAGTTTGACAAGGACATTGCTACGGCCGAGATGCAATTGTCGCAGCTGAACCAGTCGCTCGCTGCCAAGCAAGCCGCTTGGGAAGAGACGTTGGTCTCCGGCGCTGGCAGTCCCGAGCCGCCCAAGCCATCGGTCCACTTTCCGCTGGATGAAAACGGCGATGGCATCGCGGAAGACGGCCAGCCGTGGAAAGCCGATTCCCATGGCCGAGCCCGCTTCGCCGCAGGCACCATCGGCAAGAGTTTCAATCCGTCGGGCAAGCAGTGGTTCGAGTATGGCGACCGCGCTGCGTTCGAAAAGGACCAAGCGTTCAGCGTGTCGGCTTATGTCTCGCCGACGCAGGCCGGCGGTGCGCCGTTTGGCAAGATGGCCGATGCCGATGGAGCTCGCGGCTGGGACGTAGAGTTCCATGGTTTGCGTCCGAGCGTGCACCTGATCCATCACTGGTCCGAAGATGCGATTCATATTCAGGCCGATGATGATTTGCCGGCGAACACCTTTACGCACTTGGCCGTGACTTACGATGGATCGGGTAAGGCGGCGGGCTTGCGGCTGTTCCTCAACGGCGCGCCGGCGAAGGTCAGCGTCAAACACGACTCGCTCAAAGGTTCGATCAAGAACAACGTCCCGTTCAGCATCGGCCGCCGCGGCGCAGCCAGCGTTCCGTTCCACGGACGCATCGATGACCTGTGTATCTTCGAGCGCGCGCTTTCGGCTGAAGAGGTCGCCAGCCTCACTTCCGCTGAGCCATTGCAGATCGCTCGGCTGCCTGCTGCGGAGCGCTCTCCCGAGCAAAACGAACGCCTGGCCAAATACTTCAAGCAGACGCAAGCGCCCGAACTGGTGGCTTTGGAAAAGTCGATTGCCGATCTTCGCAAGGCCAAAGAGGAGTTTGAGAAGACGCTCCCCAACACGATGGTCATGGCGGAGATGGAGACGCCCCGCGAAACCTTCATCAAGATTCGCGGCAACTATGATCAGGACGGCGAGCGCGTTCAGCCCGGCGTGCCGGCGTTTTTGCCGCAGCTTGCGGCGAGGTCCGACGGCAAGCCGCTCAATCGGCTGGACTTGGCCAAGTGGCTGGTCGCGCCCGAGCATCCGCTCACGGCCCGCGTGACGGTCAATCGCTGGTGGGCCATGCTCTTCGGCACCGGCATCGTCAAGACGCTCAACGATTTCGGATCGCAGGGCGAACGCCCGAGCCATCCGGAACTGCTCGACTGGCTGGCCGCCGATCTGATGCGCGACTGGGACACCAAGGGCGTGATCAAACAGATCGTGATGAGCGCGACGTATCAGCAGACGGCTCGCGTGTCGCCCGAGTTGCTGGCCCTGGACGGGGAGAACCGCTTGCTGGCTCGCGGACCGCGGCAGCGTTTGGACGCGGAGGTGCTGCGCGACAACGCGCTGGCGATCGCCGGGATTCTCAATCCCACGCTCGGCGGCAAGAGCATCAAGCCGTATCAACCGGCGGGGACTTGGGAAATCAACGAGATGAGCGGCTACAAGTATGAAACGTCCAAGGGAGCCGATTTGTATCGCCGCGGCTTGTATGTCTACTGGCGGCGCTCGACGGTGTATCCGTCGTTTATCACGCTCGACGCACCGACGCGCGAGTTCTGCGTCGCGCAGCGCGCCAAGACTAGCACTCCATTGCAGTCGCTGGTCCTGATGAACGATCCGGTGTTTGTCGAAGCGGCTCGCGCCCTGGCGCAGCGCATCCTGGCCCAGCCCGATCTCGACGATGCAGCGCGGCTGACTTATGCCTGGCGTTTGGCACTGGCTCGGCAGCCTGCGGCGAGCGAGCTATCGATCTTGTCGCGCACGCTTGAGCAGATGCACGCGACGTATCGCGAAAATGCCGAGGGGGCTCGCAAGCTGGTGAGCGTCGGCGAACTCCCCAAGCCAGCGGAACTCGACGACCGCGAGCTGGCGGCGTGGACGGCCCTGAGCAACATCATCCTCAATCTCAACGAGACGATCTCGAACTAGCCATGGACCATAACGCTCTGCAAAAAATCCAGTACGCCTTGAACCGCCGCGCGCTGGTGCAGCGGAGCTCGACGGGGCTGGGAGCTCTGGCGCTGGCCAGTTTGATGAGTCCCGCGGCGTTTGCTGGGAGTGCTTCGTACGCATCGGCCCCGAGCGTGCCCGGCGCGCTGAAGCAGTTGCACTTTGCACCCAAGGCCAAGCGGATCATCTACCTGTTTATGTCGGGCGCTCCTTCGCAGCTCGACCTGTTCGATCCCAAGCCCAAGCTGACCGAGATGACCGGCAAGGATCTCCCCGACAGCGTCCGCAAAGGGCAGCGGATCACAACGATGACCAGCGGGCAAAAGAATCTCTTTTGCGTCGGTTCGCCGTTCCGGTTCCGCAAGTATGGCCAGGCGGGAATGGACATTTCCGAGCTGCTGCCGAACCTGACCAAGATCGTCGATGAGTGCACTTTCGTTCGCTCGCTCAATACTGACCCGATCAATCATGACCCGGCCGTAACGTTCTTTGCGACCGGCAATCAACAGCCGGGCCGGCCGACGATGGGCGCGTGGCTGGCGTATGGACTGGGCGGTGACAACACCGACCTGCCGGCGTTCGTTGTGCTCACCAGCGGAGGCGGCGGTCAGACGCTGCAAGCGCGGTACTGGGGCAGTGGCTTTCTGCCTTCGCAATACGGCGGCGTTCAGTTCCGCAATGCCGGCGATCCGGTGCTGTTCGTCTCCAATCCACCTGGCGTCAGCGGCCAGACGCGGCGCGAATTGCTCGATGCCACCAACGAGCTCAACCAGCTCGCATTGGCCAACTGGGGCGATCCGGCGATCGCGGCGCAGATTGAGAATTACGAACTGGCGTTCCGCATGCAGTCGAGTGTCCCGGAGCTCACCGACCTCAGCGGCGAGTCGCAGGAGACGCTCGACCTGTACGGAGCAACTCCTGGCAAGCCTTCCTTTGCAAACAACTGTTTGCTCGCCCGGCGGCTGGCTGAGCGAGGCGTGCGGTTCATCCAGTTGTGCCATCGCGACTGGGATCATCACGGCGGCCTGCCTCAAGGCTTGCCCGGTAAGTGCAAAGAGACCGATCGAGGTGCCGCAGCGCTGGTGCTGGACCTCAAGCGCCGTGGGTTGCTCGACGATACGATCGTCATCTGGGGCGGCGAGTTCGGGCGGACGGCGTATAGCCAAGGAGAGATCAAGCCCGACAGCTTTGGCCGCGACCACCATCCGCGATGCTTCACCGTCTGGATGGCAGGCGGCGGACTCAAGCGCGGCTTTGTCTACGGCGAGACCGACGAGTTCGGCTACAACATCACGCGCGACCCAGTGCACGTCCACGACCTGCATGCCACGCTGCTGCATCAACTAGGCGTCGACCACAAGCGGTTGATCTACCGCCACGAAGGCCGCGACTATCGTCTCACTGACGTAGCCGGCAACGTAGTCGACGATCTCATCGGTTAATCAACGCGATCGGCGATTTGATTTCGGGCAGCGCGAGAGGCTGCTGGGCCAACTGTGGGACGGCAGTCCTCTGCCGTCAGCACCCGCCACAGCGGCTGGCGGTGCCCGTCTAGCTCTTGTTCTTCTCCTCTTCAGCCGCTGCGCGGCTTTGGGGGGAGATGTGGTGCGCGCAGGCCGGCTTGCCGGGTGCTTGACGGCAAGGGACTGCCGTCCCACGTTGGGCCGCCAACCTATCTCGCTGCCTCATACGGCACGGCCGATTAAATTTTGGGCTGCGCTACAGCTGGCCAACCGAAGGTAGCACATCAGGCCTCTGATGTGCAGAACCTGGCAAAGCGGCCGGCCTCACCTATATCTCTCAAAGGGCCGCGAAGCGGCTGAAGAAGAGAAGAGGTGGACGGGCAGAGTCGGCCGGCTTGCCGGGTGCTTGACGGCAAGGGACTGCCGTCCCACGTTGGGCCGCCAACCTATCTCGCTGCCTCATATGGCAAGGCCGATGGAGTTTTCGCCTCAGGCGGTTGGGGCGCCTTTCTTCAAAATCTCGCCGACGATGCGGCCGGGTTGGCCGTCGAGCAGCGATGATTCTCCGCCGGGGCGCGGTACGGTCAGCTTGGCAGCGTCCAGGCCGAACAGGTGCAGCAAGGTCGCATGGTAATCGTAGTGATTGACGATGTCCTTGACCGCTTTGTGGCCGAACTCGTCGGTCTCGCCGTGGATGTGTCCCGCCTTCATGCCGCCGCCGGCAAACCAAGTGCTGAAGCCATAGGTGTTGTGATCGCGGCCGATGTTCTTTTCGTTTTGAATCACCGGCAAGCGACCCATCTCGCCGCCCCAGTGCACGAGCGTCGTATCGAGCAGGCCGCGCTGCTTGAGATCCTTGACGAGAGCGGCTGACGGCTGATCGACTTTCTCACAAGCCCGTGGCAACGATTTTTCGATGTTGCCGTGATGATCCCATTGTTGCGTCGACGTGTAGAGCTGCACGAAGCGGACGCCGCGCTCGACCAGCCGGCGGGCGATCAAGCACCGCGTGCCGAATTCTTTGGTCGCATCGCGATCCAACCCGTAAGCCCGCCGCGTGGCTTCGCTTTCCTGCGAAATGTCCAAGGCTTCTTTTGCGGCGGTTTGCATCTTCGCAGCCAACTCGTAGTTCGAAATGCGCGCGGCCAAATCGGACTCGCCGGGATGGCGAGCCAAATGTTCCTCGTTCAGTTCTTGCAAGTAACGCAGATACTCCGCCTGCGGCCG
>JBQCEI010000732.1:0-3325 GCA_051960375.1 Aureliella sp.
AGCACGTAGACGCCCGTGAGCAGACCGTTACTCAGCCCGAGCAAGATAGCGGGAATCGCCGAGATGATCGGTCCGAAGTTGGGAACAAACGTCAGCACGCCTGCCAGAATGCCGAGCGTCACGAAGAATGGAATGCCCAGCATCCATAAGCCGATCGCCGTGGCCACGCCGACGACGGTCATCGAGAACATTTGCCCGATGACCCACCACCGCAGCGCAAAGCCAGCGTCATCGAGGATTTTCCGCGCCCGATCGCGATGGTCGAGCGGAACCAATCGCAATATCCCGCGGCGATAGAGACCGGGATCGGCGGCGGTGAATATGGCGACGAACACGACCAGCAGTGCGCTGCTGAGCACGCCGAAGGTCGTAGTGAACACTCCGGTGATGCGTCCCACCAGCTTGGTAGGAATGCTGTTCAGTGAGGGCCAACTGGGCTGCGATATCAACTGCCGCGACCATTCGTACTTGCCGGCTCGCTGCTCGAGCTGCTTCCACGCCCCGCGCAGATTTTGGGTGAGATTATCGGTTTCTGAGGCGACTCTCGCTCCGGCCAGGCCGATGAAGGACGCCACGAGGATCAGAATCGCAAGCAAGACCACCGCCAGCGCCCAGCCATGGCTGAGCGGCGTATGCTTGCTCAAGAGTTCGCTCAGAAAATTCAGCAAGATCGCCGCAAGAATGCCCATAAAAGTGAGCATGAAAACATCGGGCGCAAAACTGATCAGCAGTCCCAGGGTGATGACCACGGTGACCAGAGTGATGATCTTCAGCGGGCTCCACTGAGAATACGAATATGCTCGGGCTTCTGTTTCCATTGTGCGACACCGGTGATTTACGAAGAAAAACGAGCGGCAAGTTCAACGCACCGCGCAACCATGCAAAGAACGCGCCGCTATCGAAGCGAGAGCATCGCTTGTTTTTCCCGTGGTCTTCCCTCCGCGCTCTCCGCGCCTCCGCGGTGAAAAAACTACACCGTTTCAGGAATCCGAAACTCTTTGCGACCCAGCCGCTTGAGCAACCGATTGGCGTCCTCGTCACCGATGCACTGTTGCTTATCGGGATCGAACTTCAGCGGACGACCGACGCGGTAAG
The DNA here is from genome assembly GCA_051960375.1 of Aureliella sp. Taxonomy (GTDB): domain Bacteria; phylum Planctomycetota; class Planctomycetia; order Pirellulales; family Pirellulaceae; genus Aureliella. Next base: position 1,096 of record JBQCEI010000732.1, read on the forward strand.
ACAGATTGCCCAGATGGGCTAGCAGCGTCGACTTGTAACCTTCCTCGATGTCGCAGTTGAGCTTGCCGCCATCCTTGATCGCAGCCACAAAATTCTTCAAATGCGGAACGTCGGAGAACTGAACCTTCTTATCGATGGCAACCTGGTTGCGTTTCTCGACTAGCTTCCAACCTTTGCGGCCGACGACGATGTAGCCATCGGTTCCGTAAAACGCTGCGCCGTTCTCATGGTCCTCCTGGTGATACGGCGACCACAGACGCTGTTCGTAAACGAGCATCTTTTGATCGTCCGGAAACTTGAAGGTGACGTACTGCGTATCGGGTGTTTCTTGAATGTCGCCGGCAAAGACCAGCTTATCCGCGGCGCATTGCACTTCGGTCGGATAGTCGACGCCCAGTCCCCAGCGAGCGATGTCGAGGTCGTGCACGCCGTCGTTGCCCATGTCGCCGGTGCCGTAGTCCCACATCCATCGCCAGCCATACGTATAGCGATTGGGGTTGTAAGCATGCTCGGGGGCCGGTCCTAGCCAAATGTTCCAGTCGAGTCCTTTGGGCACCGCCGCGTCGGGGGCTGCCTCGACGCGGCGCCGCAGCTGGCTGTTCCAGGCTTTGGCCAAGTGCACTCGGCCGATGCGTCCCTCGCCGATCAGGCGCATGATCTCCTGGTAGTGTTCGACGCTGCGGCTTTGCGTGCCGACTTGCACGACGCGGTTGTGCTTGCGCGCTGCGGCGACCATCTGCCGGCCTTCGAACACGTTGTTCGAAACCGGCTTTTCGACATACACGTGTTTGCCTGCTTGGCAGCCCCAGATCGTCGCCAGCGCATGCCAGTGATCGGGCGTCGCGACGACGATGGCGTCGACGCTCTTGTCGTCGAGCACGCGGCGCAGGTCTTGAACCGCCTTCGGCGCCGACTTCTGCACCTCGGCGATCTTCTTGCCGTAGGAGTCCAGCAGCAACTCGTTGACGTCGCAGATGTGAGTCACCTGCGCATCGGGCAGGCCTGCCAGGTTTGTCCCCAGTCCCGAGCCGCGGCCTCGCACGCCGATGACACATACGCTGACGCGATCGTTGGCGGCAGCCTTCGCCCCGCGCAACGGCACGGTCAGCGCGATGCTCGCGGCAGTGGCCCCGCTAATGAATCTGCGGCGATCGATCTGCGACGAGGTTCGAAACGATTGCGGTTGCTTGGACATCGGGTCACTCCGCTAGTCAGTTTTTTGAGATCGGCAGAAAACGCCGGAAAGCATTTTACCGCGGAGGACGCGGAGAGCGCGGAGGAAAAATAGGGCAGGTTTGTTATAATAACCGGTCCCGCCGGAACGGTCCGTTCATGGTTCCCGCCTGTAATCCCCGCCTCAAAACACAACATTCATGCCTAGCCTGCTTTCTCGTTCGTTGCGCAAGTGCATCGTCGCCAACTTGGTGAGCGCCTGGGCGCTGGTTTCGTCGGCCGGTGTGGCTGTGGCCGATGAGCCGCCCGATTTTGCCAAGGCTGGCAGGGCGTATCTGGAAAAGCATTGCCTGAAGTGCCATCGGGGCAGCGACGCTAAAGCCGAGCTTTCGCTGGACCGCTTCCGCGATTCGAAGTCGATCGTCAAGCAGCGGAAGACCTGGGAGAATGTGGTGCGGATGATCACCAGCGGCGAGATGCCGCCCGAGGACCATCCACAGCCCACGCCGCTGGAGAGCGAAAATCTTACACAACTCGTTCAAGACATTTTTCGCCACGCCGACGAGAACGCCGAGCCCAATCCGGGGCGCGTGACGATGCGGCGGCTCAATCGCGTCGAGTATCGCAACACGATTCGCGACTTGATCGGCGTCGACTTCGATCCGACCGAAGATTTTCCGTCCGACGACATCGGGCACGGCTTTGACAACATCGGTGACGTGCTGACGATCTCACCGGTGCTGATGGAACGCTATCTGGCCGCGGCCGAAAGCATTGTGCAGCGAGCGATCTTTGCTGACCCTCCGCCGCCGACCAAGCGCCGCGTCTCGACTCGCTATGCCGAACCGGCGTCGAGCGAAGTGGAAAAGACGCTTATGGTCGACAAGTTCCGCCGCGTGAGTTCCGATGCCAAAGAAGCCATCAAGTCAGGCCCGCTTCATACGCTCTATCAATGGACTCCCGATGGCGAATACGTCTTTCGAACGCGGGCTTACGCCAAGCGCGAAGAAGGCCAAATGGTTCGCCTGGCGATCATGGTTCAGGGCGAATCGCTCGC
>JBQCEI010000733.1:0-5754 GCA_051960375.1 Aureliella sp.
TATTTAATTTTAAAAAAAAAAATATAATAAAAATTATTTTCCCCATTTTTTTTATTTTTTTTTTGTCTCTCTGGGGGTGGTTGGCGCCCCCCCCCGCCCCCCCCCGCCCCCCCCCCCTCCGCGGTAAAAACGAGGAGCCGCCGTAGCGTCTTAATTTTGCGCTACTGCGGCGAATTCGGACAGGTCGGTTCCTTTGAGGACTGCGGCTAAGAGATCGGGCAGCCGGTCGGGGATGCAGCCGAAGCACGGCATGCCGAGCTTGGACAATTTTTGGGCCAGTGGCTCGTTGAACGACGGTTGGCCCTGGTCGGATATCGCTAGCAGTGTCACTGCCTTCAGACCCCCTTCGAGCAACTGCTCCATCTTCTTGACGAACCGACTCTCGTTGGGGCTGGTGTCGTAGAGGTCGGCGATCAGGATGTAGAGCGTCTTGGCCGGGGTGTGCATAAAGCGTTCGCAGTAACATGTCGCCTTCCAATAGTCTTCGGCGCCGCCGAGCTGCACGCCGAACAAGAGGTCGACCGGATCGTGACACAATTCGGTCAGGTCGACGACCTCTTCGTGATTGAACGCTACCACATGCGTCTCCACCGCTGGCATGCTCGCCAGGATCGCTCCCATGATCCCGCCATAGATCAGCGACGAGTGCATCGAGCCCGACTGGTCCATCGCAATGATGACGTTCCAGTCGTTCTGCCTGCGGCGACGCTCGAAGAACGAAATCTCTTCGGGAACGATCGTCTTGATGCTCGAGTTGTAATTCTTCAGATTCCGCCGGATCGTGCGCGGCCAATCCAGGTTGGCCATGCTGCGGAACGGTGAGTGTTGATTGCGGTTGATCGATCCGCGAATTGCTTGAGCAAAGCGACTCTCCAAGCGTTTGCGCAGCTCCTCGACGACGCGGGCCACCAGTTCGCGGGCCGCCGCTTTGGCCTTTTCTGGAACCAGATGCTTCAGTTCAAGCACCGCGCTGGCCAGATCGATCGATGGTTCGACTTTCGCCATGATCTCGGGCTCGAACAGGAGCTCTTTCATGCCGCGGCGCTCGATCGCATCGTGCTGCAGCAGAACGACAACATCTTTGGGAAAGAAGTTGCGGACCTGGTCGAGCCAACGCGCCACGCGCGGTCGGGTCTTTCCACTGGTGGAACCGTGGGGCCCACCGATCTCTTTGCGGCCCCACTCGTCGCGGCTGATCTCTTGCTCTTGATCGCCGCCGTAAATCGCCTCAAGAGCTTCGTCCATCTCGAGCTGTGCGGCCGACAGCGAACACGCTCCGCCATTCAACTCTTCCAGCGCGTTTTGAGATTCTTTGCCCAAAATCAATCGCCATCGGGCAACTTGCTCCGGATCCAGTTTCTCTTCGCTCATGACTGATACTGTTTCATTTTTAGTTTTTTACCGCGGAGGACGCGGAGAGGGCGGAGAAGATTTTTGAGTATTGCACAGCTTAGCGGTTCGTCCCTCGCTTACGCGTCGGGTTACAAGACTTCTGCGTCAAAGATCATCGAACCCGAAATCATTGAGGTCCTGCAGCTTGGCTTCTTCCTCTTCGGTCATCGGTTTTTCGAGCATCTCGCTGGCCAGGTCTTTGTTCATGCCCCAGAGCTCGCCGAGGTTCTCGGTGATGCTGCGTTTCTCGCGAGCACTGAAGCTGCCGAAGGCACGCCGCAAAAAGACGAGTGCTCTGCGGAATTGCTCTTCATCGAGCGAAGCAACGTAGTCGGCCAACTGCTCCCAAAGGCTCTGTCGCGCGAGCAGAGCATAGCGGTTTCGCTTGGCCAGCCCTTCGAACCAGCCCGCGCCCAGATCGGCGGCCACGCCCGGCGAAAGCCGCCGCGAGACCTCGCGAGCCAGCTCTTCGTTTTCAATCAAGCCTCGCTCGAGCAACAGAGCACAAGCGTAGCCGGAAACGACCGGGTTGCGATCGTCGGCATCGGCCACGCGCCGCAGTTCGTCCAGCCACATCGATTCCTCGACGCAATCGTGCATCTCGAGCGAAACTTTGTTGAGGTCGTCGATGCCGGCGAGCATCGGCTTGATCGTCTTGTCATCTCCATTGGCCGATGCGAACAGGCACAGGCAGCCTTGCACGAACAGTTCTTGAACGAGCGGCACAAGCGGCTGGGCGTCGATGCGGCGCACATCGCCGTAGCGAATGACGGTGGCCAAGCTTGCCGCAGCTGCGGCCAGCGCAACGAACTCGTGGCTGTGGACGGCTAGCTCCTGGAGCTTCCCGCGAGCCTGATCCATCGAAGCCATCATGCCGCACTGGCAAGCATCTTGCACCAGGGCCGCCGCGCCGGCGATCGAAGTGCATTCGCTCAGCAAGCTGATAAATTTGTAGGCTGTCGCCAGTTCGACTGTTTCGCCGAGCAGCACGGCTTCGACCAGCGCGATTTCGCTTTCGGGACTCCACTGCAGCGTCCAACGCTCAGCCCAATTCGCCGAATCTTGTCGCACCCTGGCAGGCTGGGCGAACGGAATTCCCAAAACGCGCAAGCGATGGAAAAAACTGGATCGCCCCAGATCCAGAAAGGCAGCCTCCTCGCTTTGAACGCGGCGATTCTCGCGCAAGTCCAGGTCGAGCTCTTGGGCCACGGCGGTGCGGTACTTCTCGAGCTTGAGCCGTCGCAATTCGCGATCAAAGTCTTCCTGAATCGAAGTCTGGCTGACTCCTTTGGGCAAACTGCCAATCCGCGTGCCGACGTCGACCCGCGCCAGCGGCTCCTTAACCGCGGCCAACTCGCCATGCCCGAGCAGCGTCACCGCCGCATCGCGCAGATCGGCCAGTGTCGGTGCGACGCCATCCTTCAATGCCGAAAGCGTCTCCGCGAGTCGCACCGCTTCGATAACTTCGGCCGTGGAGCGATGCGTGCCCGATTCGCGCAGCTGCCGTGCGACTGACGACATGTACCGCCGCGACAGATCGGTCACTCCACCGGAGTTCAGCGACTCCCACAACAGTTCGAAGTAAGCCGGGGCTATGTTGCCCGCGCCGTAACCGGATTGCGATGAGAGTTTGAAGTACGAGTACGGCATCAGGGTGAGCTTGCTGTCGCGCCGCGGCAGCGAAGCCAGCTCTTCGTCGGTCATCGCCGGATAGTCGCCCGTGAGCACCGGCGCATGGAATGCACCGACTACCGCGACAATTTTTTCGGCGGGCACGCCCGATTGAATGGCGGCTTCAATTCGCCGCCGCATGTAGGCCTCGCGCACGAGATTCTCGGCTCGCCATCGCGGATGATCTTCTTCCAGCTCGCGGATCGTCGCTCCCAGCTCGTAGGCAGCGCTTTTGTAAACGCCATAGGCCGCGTTGTGCTCGAAGTTGCGTTCCCAGTAGGTATCGTAGTCGCGCTCGCCGGCACGGCTGGCGATTTGTTCGTACAGCGATACCGGTCGATCGAGCCCAACGCTGGTGGTCGCGCCGGCGGGATCGACGCCATCGGACGGCGTCGGCTCGCCTGGCTCCGATTCGCCGGGCTCCGATGGCTTGTGCCGCAAGTGCTCCAGGTAAGCGAGCTCGGCGTCTCGCAAGCCCAGAAATCGGCTCGATGGAAGATCGAAGAACTCCACCGGCACCTGATTCTCGTGCGCCCAAAGAATCGCCTGGTACTCGGGGCTGTAACGAGCGAACGGATACACCAGCGTTCGCACGGGCAGATCGCTGGTGTAGGCCAGAATCGCGATCGGCGGATTGGTTTCTTTGCGGGTGACGTCGGAGAGCAAGTCGGTAGCATCGTCCAGTCCCTCGACCAGGACCAGTTCAGGACGCGTGCGTTCGAGATACTGGCGCAGGTGCCAAGCCCCCATCGGTGAAAGGTGGCGAACGCCGAAGACATGGATCTGCCAGCTCACGCGTTGTGCTCCGAGCAAGCGTTGTACAGCGGACGCCACTCCGAGCCTCGCTTTTTAAGCACGTTGGTGAGATATTCTTGCCAGGTCGCTCGGTCTTTCTCTTCGTCTTTGACCACCGCGCCTTGAATGCCGGCGGCTAAGTCTTCGGCCGTCACCTGGCCATTGCCGAAACTGCCTGCCAGCGCCATGCTGCCGGCCAGCACCGAGATTGCTTCGGCGGTGGAGAGCACACCCGAGGGCGTTTTGAGTTTGTTTTTGCCGTCGAGCGTCTGACCGGTTCGCAGCTCGCGGAAAATGGTGACCACTTTTTCAATCGATTCGTCGGCGGGCAATTCGGCCTTAAGCTGCAGGTTGCTGGCGAGTTCGCGGACGCGTTTGCGGACGATCTCGATTTCCGTCTCGAGCGTGCTCGGAGTCGGCAGGACGATGATGTTGAAGCGCCGCTTCAGCGCGGCCGACATATCATTCACGCCGCGGTCGCGCGTGTTGGCAGTCGCGATGATGGAAAAGCCTTTCTTGGCGGGAACTTCCACGCCGAGTTCGGGCACCGACAGCCGCTTTTCCGAAAGGAGCGAGATCATCGCATCCTGAACCTCCGAAGCGCATCGCGTGATCTCTTCAAAGCGAGCGATCGTTCCCGATTCCATTGAGCGAAAGATCGGGCTCTTAATCAGCGCTGCTGGGCTAGGCCCCTGCGCGATCAGCATCGCATAATTCCATGTGTAGCGCACTTGTTCTTCGGTCGTTCCCGCAGTGCCCTGCACGACCTTGGAGGAGTCTCCGTTGATGGCGGCGGTAAGATGTTCCGACAGCCAGCTCTTCGCCGTACCAGGTTCGCCGATCAGCAGCAAAGCGCGATCGGTCACCAGCGTCGCAATCGCGATTTCGACCAAGCGAGAGTGGCCGATGTACTTCGGCGTGATGTCGAGCTTGCCCGCTTTGCCGCCGCAGATATACGTATGCACCGCTCGCGGAGACATTTTCCACCCCGGCGGAACTTCGTGCTTGTCTTCTTCGATCAGCGCCTCGATCTCATGTGCGAAGAGCACTTCGGCAGCAGGTCGCAGCTCCTCCGTCTTTAACTGAGCAGTCGGTTCAGCAGTCGCTTTCTTAGCCATGCAATACTCTTCTTTGTGGCTTAGTGTCTTTGTGGTTCTATCCGCCCGGCGCTACTGCGTGCCGGTAGGTTCTAACGGTTTGGCTTTCAGCTCGACGATCTGATCGATGACGATCGATGAAACTTTCTCGGGTAGAGTCGGAATGAGCGCTTCAAGTTTGGGGAGGGCGGCTTCTTGGGGCAGCGCGGGAATCAGCCTAGCGATCCAGGCCACATAGTACGTTGGCAATTTCGCCGAGTTTCGCAGGGCTTCGATCAGCAAGTCGACCGCATCGGGATGTCCGACGCGAATCATGGTCTCGAGCACGTGATTCAGCTCCCAGACATCCTTGCCCGATTTGAGTCTCTCGCGAGCGATTTTTGCCAGGGCCTGATTCGATTTTTCGTTGCCCGGGGCCGCCAGGCGAACGATCAGTTCTTCCTGATCCGCCTCGATGGCTGCGTCGAGCCAGCGGGGCGACAGCCGTTTCGCCAGCGATTGCGTTCCCTCATCATCGTCATGCCACCAGTAGCCGCGGCGCCCGAGAATGTGCTCGATAATGACCGCCTGTTTGCGACTCGCCGGATCGCTCGCTCGCTTTTTGGTCGGCTTGCCGGCGATGTAGGGGCTGAACATCGAAAACACTTGTTCGGGCTCGTACTGGCGGCAAGCGGCGAGGAAGGCAGTTCCCAGACAATCCACCGGCAGACCTGCATGAGCGTCTGCCAGCGCTTGCTGCATCTTTGCCGAGCCTGATGCCAAGACTCTGGCAACGTGTTCGAGCATATCGGTGCCGCTC
>JBQCEI010000734.1:0-3419 GCA_051960375.1 Aureliella sp.
GAGCGATGCAGGTATCCATGTTGCCGTGGTAGTCGATGTAGCCCACCGCGCCGGCATACGGACCGCGGCGGTGCGGTTCGACTTCATCGATGATCTGCATGGCGCGAACCTTCGGCGCGCCGCTGACCGTACCGGCCGGCAAGCACGCCTTCATCGCATCCATCGCATTGAGTCCTTTGCGGAGACGGCCGTCGACGTTCGAGCTGATGTGCATCACGTGGCTGTAGCGCTCGACGACCATCACGTCGCTCAGCTCGACTGAACCGAACTGCGCGACGCGGCCGACGTCGTTGCGGCCTAGATCGACCAGCATGACGTGTTCAGCGCGTTCCTTTTCATCGGCCAGCAGCTCTTCCGCCAGCTTGGCATCTTCGGCGGGCGTTTTGCTACGCGGCCGCGTTCCGGACAGCGGCCGCACGGTGACGATGCCACCTTGCACGCGGCACATCACTTCAGGCGAAGCCCCGACCAGCGTCACCGCGGGGGTGCGCAGCAGGAACATGAACGGGCTGGGATTGACCACTCGCAAGGAACGATAGACTTCGAGCGGTTCGCAGACGCGGTCCAGTTCAAAACGCTGGCTGATGACGACCTGAAAGATATCGCCCGCGCGGATGTACTCGGTGCAGCGGTTGATGGCGGCGGCGAACGATTCGGGGGTGAAGTTGCTCTTGGCATCGACGCTTGGCACCCGGTCGCTCGGCAAGTCGGCCGACTCGAGCTGAGCGGCGCTCTGCTGGAGTCGCTTGGCCATGTGCGCCAAGCGCGCTTCGCCGTTGATCCAGGCGGCATGCAGATTGGGAAAGTCGCGGACGTGAACCAGCGCTACCAGATACAGCGTCTTGGTAACGTTGTCGAAGATGACCAGGTCGTCGAAGAAGGAGAAATCGAGGTCGGGCAGATGGCGGTCGTCAGGCGGCGCGTTGGGCAAGTCTTCGACGTAGCGCACGACATCGTACGCTGCGTAGCCAAATGCGCCGCCGGTCAGCGCGGGTAGCTCGGGTGTGTCGGCGACTCGTTTGCCGGCAATGGCTTGCCACAGAGTGTCCAGTGGATCGACGTCGGTCAGTTGCTGCTGCTCGCCGCCGGACGAGTTGTTGGATGGGCTGCCCTGCTGGTTGCCATACGGGCTGATCGTTACTTGTTTGCCATAGGCAGCGATGCGGCTGGTCGGATGCACGGCGATGAAGCTATACCGCCCCACCTTTTCGCCGCCGATGACGCTCTCGAAGAGGCAAGCCGGCGAGTGTCCGTCGTCGAGGAGTTTGAAAGCCGACACGGGAGTCAAACTGTCGCTGAGCAGTCGGCGGTACATCGGCACCAGATCGCATCCGGGAGCCAACTGCTCGAAGCGTTCAAAACTCGGAGAAACGGACATTGAAATCTCGGAATATTTTTCGCGGTGCTTGAACTTTGAAAAGCCACATGATAATCGACTGCCTGAATCCTGCTAGAATCAAGGCAGTCGGCTTGCGAGTTGCTGTCGCGAGTTAGAAACTGTCACAGGTGCTCGTTTTCGTTTCAGGCTAGGAAAGCCCTTGGGTTGTATCGATGAAGTGCCAGCACTGCGAAAAACCGGCGACGTTTCATATTACCGAGTTAACCGACCCCGAGGGCCCGCAGGTGGTTCACCTGTGTGAAGAGCATGTGCGGGCCTACTTGTCGCAGGAAGGGGCCAAGCCGGCAACGTCAGCCCTGGCAGGCATGCTTGCCAAACAGCTGAAATTAGAACAGACTGCCGAGCAACTGGCCAAGCTCGATAAGAAAACGTGCCCGGTATGCGGAATCACATTCGCCGAGTTTCGTCAGGCCGGACGGCTGGGCTGTCCCTATGATTATGTGTTTTTCCAGAGCGATCTGGAGCCGTTGCTGATCAACATCCACGGAGCCCGCATGCACAAAGGCAAACGCCCCAGTCGCTCGACCGGTTCGCCCGACCGGCAACATCGGTTGATCCAGCTCCGCCGCGAAATGCAAGAGGCAGTGCACAAAGAACAATACGAGAAAGCCAGCGAACTGCGCGACACGATCCGCGAACTGGAAAACGACGCCGCAAGCAGCGAGCCGTCCAGTCCTCCGGAAGGCGATTAGCCGCTCTGCCATTAGCTGTAGGGCCATCAGCCGCAGGGCCATCAGCCCGCGGTTGGCTGTTACCGCTGATCGGACCGCAAACTATCTGTTGGCAAAAATTAGGAAGCGCGAAACAAAACCACCGTGAAATTGGAAGAACTGGCGGAAAAATGTGGCGAATGGCTCCGCGGCTCGGGCCCGGAGTCGGATATCGTCATCAGCAGTCGTATTCGGCTGGCCCGTAACCTGGCCGAGTTCCCGTTCGTGCGCCGCGCAAGCGATGATGAGAAAGCGGCCATCGCCCGCACCGTCCGGCGCAAGATCGAAGATGTCCCGACCTGGAAAGACCTCATCTTCCTCGACGTCGATCGACTCAATGAACTCGATCGTCAGTTCCTGGTCGAACGCCAACTGATGAGCCGTGAGCTGGCCGAGAACGAAGGGGTCCGTGGCGTGGCCATCGACTTGAACGAACAGTTCAGCGTCATGGTCAACGAGGAAGACCACCTGCGGATCCAAGTGATGCGCAGCGGCTTGGATCTTCACGAAGCCTGGGAACGCATCAACCAGATCGACGACCTGCTGGAAAAAGGGCTCAACTACGCCTTCCACGATACGCTGGGCTATCTGACCGCCTGCCCGACCAACGTCGGCACGGGGCTCCGCGTCAGCGTGATGCTGCACTTGCCCGCGCTGGTGATCACTCGCGAGATCGAAAAGGTCTTTCGCAGCTTGCAAAAGATCAACGTGGCGGTCCGCGGCCTGTACGGCGAAGGCTCGCAGTTCATGGGCGACTTTTATCAGGTCAGCAACCAGATCACGCTCGGCCGCAGCGAATTGGAACTGGTCGACACCGTTAGCCAAGTCGTCCCTCGCATCATTCAGTACGAACGCAAGGCTCGCGAGTTCCTGGTCAACGAGAGCGAGCAGGATCTGCACGACGACGTCAGCCGCGCCTTTGGCATCCTGTGCACCGCCAAGAAGATCAGCAGCGAAGAAACGCTGCATTATCTTTCGAAGGTCCGCATGGGCGTCAATCTCGGGCTGATCCGCGACGTGAAGATGGGCACAATCAACAAGTTGTTCGTCCACACTCAGCCGGCCCACCTGCAGAAGCTCCGCGGCCACGCCATGTCGGTGGCCGACCGCAACATCGAACGAGCCAATTACCTGCAACAGCACTTGCTGCCCAACGCCAATAACAGCGGCAACAGCGGCTGCAACTAGGCTCTGCCAGTTGAGTTCATCAGCCGGCACGCGTTAGCGTCCGGTTTCTCGCTGCAAACCGGGGGCTAACGCCCGCCGGCTGATTTTCTCTGCCCTCTGCGTTAAACCTCTTCTCTGTTCCA
>JBQCEI010000735.1:0-6835 GCA_051960375.1 Aureliella sp.
GTTTTAAATTTCCTATAAAAATTCCGCTGCTTCGCCCTTTGCATGGTTTTTCGCCGTTATATAGTCTTTCGTGCGATAATGTGGTTTTTTTCGAAAAAAGAGCCACTGGCATTGCCAGTGCCACACGAAAAACATGGACGAGCCAGATTCTGTAAAAAAACCGTCTGAAAACGCCGCCGATGGGGACGACTCGAAGAGCTCGGCGCTCCCGACGACTTCCGGGGCTTGGAGGGCTACGGCGATCCACAGGGCACGGCTGACTCCGAAGCGGCCGATGAAGCCATCGACGAGGCGGGCGATGCCGAGCCGGGCGAAGAGTCCGAGTCGGAACGCGAACTGACGGCCGAGGATGTCGCCAATTTGCCGTTCGGTTATCGCCGAGCGGCCGAGAAGGTGCGTTCTTTTCCGCGCACGCCGGGCGTCTATCTGATGAAGGACGCCAGCGGCGTGGTGATCTACGTCGGCAAAGCCAAGAATCTCCGCAGCCGCGCGGGCAGCTACTTTCTCAAAGCGGCTCGCGAGGAAGCTCGCACCGCCAACTGGGTTTCCGAGATCTGCGATATCGACTTTCTGGAATGCGAAAGCGAAGTCGACGCGCTGCTGGCCGAAAGCCGGCTGATCAAAGACATCCAGCCGAAGCACAACAAAGAGCAAAAAGACGACAAGAGTTTTCCGTACTTGATGATCACCACTCGCGAAGATTTTCCGCGCGTGGAAATCACCCGCACGCCGCGCGAGTCGGGTGCGAAACTCTTTGGACCGTTTCCCAGCGCCGGCGCTCTGCGGGGTGCGATGCAAGTCCTGCAGCGGATATTCAAATTCCGCACATGCTCGCTGGACATCGATGAAGACGATCCGCGCTGGAAATGGTTCCGACCGTGCCTCTTGGCTTCGATCCAGCAGTGCACCGCTCCGTGCAATCTGCGGATCAGCAAAGAAGATTATCGCCGCGACATCAAACGCTTGATTACCTTCCTCGAAGGGGGCAAGGTCAAGCTGCTGGCGCAGATGCGCGAGGAAATGCAGGCCGCGGCCAAGGCGCTCGAATTTGAAAAGGCTGCCAAGCTCCGCGACGAAGTGCAGATGCTTCAGCGGCTCGACGAGCGCGGCAAACTCGATACGCACGTGCAGCCGCAAGTCTTTTACATCGATCCGAAGAAGGGACTGGCCGGGCTGAAAAAAGTTTTGAAGCTCCCCGAGGCTCCGCGAGTGATCGAAGGAGTCGACATCGCGCACTTGGGAGGCAACGAAACGGTGGCCAGCCTGGTGCAGTTCATCGATGGGCTGCCGTTCAAACCGGGCTATCGTCGCTATCGCATCCGCGGCGTTCAAGGAGTCGATGACTTTCGCAGCATCCACGAAGTCATCTCGCGACGGTTTCGTCGCCTGAGCGATGATCAGTCGGCCTTTCCCGACCTGCTCTTGATCGACGGCGGCAAAGGGCAACTCAATGCGGCCCTGGCCGCGTTTCGCGATCAGCAAATCACGCCGCCGACGTTGCTCTCACTGGCCAAGCGCGAAGAGGAGATTTTTCTGCCCGGCCAAAGCGAGCCGATCGCCCTCAGCCGCCACTCGTTCGCCTTGCGTCTGCTACAGTATGTGCGCGACGAAGCGCACCGCTTCGCGCAACATTACCATCACATTCTGCGTCGCAAGAGCCAGATGGAATAACTAGCGACTAGTTGCTAGTCGCTAGTTGCTAGAGTGGAACCGAGGCTAGGTTAACTGTGAGCTGGGCCGAACTGTACACTGCCCTCATCAATACCTTGGCAGTGGCCACGGGCGTGCTCGCCATTTCGGTTCCCGTCGCGTTTCTGCTCGCGGTGCTGCTTGCCCGCACGAACGTCTTTGGGGCTCGTTGGGCTTGGCTGGCGATGCTCAGCCAATTAGTCGTGCCGCTGTATGCAACCGTCGGCGCATGGAGCGCGGGGTTCGGGTCGCAAGGTTGGTGGCCGCTCTCGCAAACGCTGGTCGTCCACTCGGACTGGGCGTCGCTGGCGGCGGTGATTTTTGTGCATGCGGTGGCCGCGATCCCGAGCTGCTTGCTGATTCTGATGCTGGGGCTGGTGTGGTCGCGTCGCAGCCAGGACGAACTGGCGCTGCTCGACGGCGGCATGCCGAATCTCGTCCGGCGAGTGTTGTTGCCCGAGATGCGCGGGTGGTTGGCCGCTGCGGCGCTGTGGGCCAGCGTGCCGGTGATGACCGAGATGATCGTCACGAATCTCTATCAAGTTCCGACGCTGGCCGAGCAAGTCTACCTCGATATCAGCCTCGGCACTGCCAGCGGCATGACGTACGCCGTGTCGGTTGGTCTGTGCATGTTGCCGCTGCTGGTGCTGGCGTGGCTCTTGCGCAGGCAGTTGCCGTCGCTGTCGAGTTTGGCCAGCCACATGGCGCAGCACCGACCGCCGCGGTTGCCGCTGGGCGTTTGGCGTTTGCCGCTTAGTTTGCTGGTGTGGGCGATCGTGCTCGGGGTGGTCGCGGTGCCGCTGGCGAACTTGTGGTTGAAAGCCGGCTGGGAATCGGCGCTCCGTTCCGACGGCACGCTGGAACATCGCTGGACCTGGCATCGCCTGGGACTGACGCTCGTCGAAACGAGCACGCTGTTCACAGCCGAGTTTCAGTGGACCGCAGTGCTCGCCCTCGCTTCAGCCACCACGGCGACCGTCATGGCGGGCTTGCTGCGTTGGCGAGCGCGATCGAGATGGGCCAAGCGGGCGATCGATGTTTTATGCGTGGTGCTGATCGCCATGCCCGGGCCGCTGGTAGCCAGTTTGATCTCGCGGCTTTTTCTCAGCGGCACCGTGCCGGGACTGGCTTGGGCTTACGATCACTCGCTCGCCGCGCCGATCTTGGCTCAGCAGTCGCGACTCTTTCCGCTGGCCTGGCTGCTCGTCGGAGGCATTCTGGCCTCGATCGGTTCGCGAGCTTGGGAGATGGCGGCGGTGGATCAGCTTTCCACCTGGTCGCGGCTACACATGGTGGTATGGCGGCCGACGTGGCGATTGTGGTTGGCCGCATGGCTGTTGTTAGCGGCAACGAGCGCCGGCGAACTGAGCACGCATCTGTTGCTGCTGCCTCCAGGGGTCACCACGGTGGCTCAGCGACTGTTCGAGTTCCTGCACTTCGGCATGCGCTATCAAGATTCGGGGCTGTGCTTGGCCCTGGTGCTGTTGGGCTGGCTGGTGGCCATCGTCGTCTGGAACACGCGCAGCGGCCGCGCTTGACCGGCGTCGGTTACTTCGATGAATGCGACTAGCTGCTGACCGCGATCGATGGCTAAGCACTCGCTCGTGCCGGCATGCAGTTCGCCGCCCTCGCTGCGCTCTGCGCGCTGCTCTGTAGCGAGCGTGATGCGTTGGCCATGCCGCAGCGCTTGCACTTGGCGATCGTCGATCAGCAAGCGCGGCCAGCCCGGCAGACCGTCGAGCGGCGAACGCAATCGCTGGTCAACTGATTCAGGCGAAGTGAGTTCTTCCAGCGACCAAGCATCTTCCAACCGAAACGGCCCGATCGCCGTGCGGACCAGCCCGGTCATGATCGCATGGTTGCCGACCGCTTCGGCGACGTCGCGGCCGATCGAGCGCACGTACGTTCCGCTACCGCAATGAATGTCGAGACTCCAGTCGGGATAGTCGAAGCGAGTGAGCGTCAAAGCATGAATCGCAACCGGTCGAGCCTCGGGTTCAAATTCGGTTCCCTTGCGGGCCAAGTCGTAAGCTCGCTGCCCTTGGATCTTGATCGCCGAGTAGCGCGGCGGCCGCTGCATGACTTGACCGGTCCAACTCTGGCAGGCTTGCTCGAGCTCTTCGCGCGTCGGCTCGCGATCGTCGGGATGAAGCACAATCTCGCCTTCGATGTCCAGCGTGTCGCTGCTTTTGCCGAACTGGAAATCGGCGCGGTACGACTTGTCGAGGTCGTGCAACTGCTCGACCAGCCGCGTCGCTTCACCGACGACGACCAGCAGCACGCCGGTAGCCATCGGATCGAGCGTACCGGCGTGGCCCACTTTGAGCTTGCGATCGCCGGCCGCTTTCTGGACGCGATTGACGCAGTCGCGGCTCGAAATTCCGGCGGGCTTGTTGATGACCAGCAATCCTGAGCGCACTTTCAAAAGTTACTCCTCTATTTAAATCATTTTTTAACGCAGAGACGCGGAGAGGTAGCAGAGAACGCAGAGGAACATCTCTGCGTCTCTGCGTTAAAAAACTATTAGAAGCAGCTCAGTGCTGCGCGGCGAGGCGGGCGGCTTCGACTTCGTCGGGGGCGAACAGTTCGTCGAGCTGAGTGGACATCAGGCGAATGACCAGCAGGACGCGTTCGGTCGTGCGCTCCGAGGTGCGGGTGCTGAAAAGAGCTTGCCCGAGCCCGCGCGGCGGATCGGAAAGAGTGCACAAGAAAAACTGCCCGGGAGCGATCGTCGATTCCATCGCCAGATAATCCCAGCGCTGGGCCTTGCGACGCGTCTTGGACAGCTGGGCGTTCGGGTTGCTCACAAAAACTTCTTCCGACTCGCCGTGTTCGATCTCCGGCGTCATCTTCAGCCGCGCTCGCCCATCGCCCAGCGGCATCGCTCGCAGATCCATCAGCAGCCGCGGCTGCGTGTACGTGTTGCCTTGAATAATGTCGTCGTGCGTGTGGACGATTGTAAGCGTCTCGGTCAGCCCCGGCCGCAGCGACAGGTCCTTGCGGCGTCCGGCGTGGCAGTGCAGCCGCTGCGTGTCGCTGGAGACCTCGGCGGCCAGCCCCAAGCGCTCGAGCGAGTTGCCCGGGTCGTCGGCCGCCAGCTCTTTGAGCCGATCGCGGATCACTTGCGGCATCTCGCCGACCAGCATCCCGCACTGAAGACCATTGGCGGCGAGCTCGCGGCGCACGCCAATATCGACGACGCTTTCATCGACCACGCTCCACACGTCGGCTAGCTCGGCGGCGCGTTCCTCGGGAAAGCGGATCAGCACCGCCTCGATCACGACCGTGTCGGGAGCCAGCTTCGGCGGCTTCAGCAGCGCCGGCTTGCCGGCTGCCGCCTGCTGTTCCTTGGACCAGTGAGCACAACCGGACAGCAACAGAGCTAAACTGAACCATAGCCAGGCTTTCGAGTAGAGACGGACCGGCCGCCTGCCGAAAACGGCGCCAGTACCATCTATCGACTTGCCAGGTAAGTGGTCCATCCGAGCCCAACAAAGCGTTGCAATAATCAAAACCGATCCATCGATCCGCCGGCGAAACCTAGCCGCAGGTTAGATCAGCCGGCGGGCGTTAGCCCCCGGTTCCGCCGCAAGAACCGGACGCTAACGCGTGCCGGCTGATTGGATCACCTCACGGCCAGAATCCGCGAAGGATGCTAGCCAAACCGTAAAACGCGCGTCAATTGCGATTTTGAAAGCTAGCAATGGAGGAGAAGACGTCGGGAAGTGCAGTTGAGGCGAGGGCAGGGGACCGCGCGTCGGGGCACCAGCCGATTGAGGCTCAGCGCTGCCGTGTGCTGGCTTGCAGCGGTTCGCTCGAAGGGGGCGGCAGCGAGCGTCAGATCTGGCAACTGGTCAGCCAGCTCGACCGGCGGCGGTTCGCGCCGGAAGTGTATCTGCTCAACCGCCGCGGGCCGTACTTGGGTCGACTGCCTGCCGATGTGCCGGTCCATGCGTTTGACGACGCGCACCCGCATCCGTCGCGCTTTCCACCCGGCCGCATTTCGTGGATGCAGGTCGGGCATTTGCTGCGCATCGTGCGCGAGCGGAACATCGACGTTGTTTACGACCGCACCTTTCACATGAGCCTGCTGACGAGCGTCGCGTGCCGCGCATGGCCTCCGCGTGTGTCGGTGATCGTCAGTCCGCCCAGCCGCGATCTGCCGGCGACCGAGCAGCGCTATGTCGGAGTCAAACGCTGGCTGCTGGCCTGCGCGTATCGCCGAGCTGCAGCGACGATCTGCGTCAGCGAAGAAGTCGCCGACGATGCAGCCGCCTTCTATCGGCTCGACCGCAGTCAGCTTCGCGTCATGCCCAATCCGATCGACATCGCCGGAGTGCGTTTGCGAGCGGAAGAGCCTGCCGCGGTTACCATGCATCGCGACGCGAGGGCCGATAGAGGTGAACTGCACGCTGCCGTCATCGGTCGCTTCACCGCCGAGAAGGGGCAGCAGTTCGCGATCGAAGTCGCCGCCGAGCTGGCCCGGCGCCGCAGTGAGGAAACGAACAGCTCCGCTCCGCTAAGTGGACCACTGCTGCATTTGCACTTGGTCGGCAGCGGGCCGCTCCAGTCACAACTAAAAGAACTCGCGCGGCGACTGAATGTCGAGCACTGCGTTCATTTCTACGGCTACTTGACCAACCCCTATCCCGTGCTGCGGAGCTGCGATGTAGCCTTGGTGCCGAGCCGCTATGAAGGGTTTCCCAACATCGCCCTCGAAGCCCTCGCGCTGGGCGTGCCTTTGCTGATGACCGATTACGGCGCGACGGCTCGCCAGATCGTTGGCAGCGGTCGCGAGCGCGGAGAGCTAATTCCAGTCGACGATCATGCGGCTGCGATGGCGGCGCTGATCGATCGCTGGCAGCATCCCGAGCAGTGGGCCGCGCGGGCCAGGGCAGGGGGCGAGTGGGTCGAGCGCGAGCACTCGCTCTCGCAGTGGCTCGAAGCGATGATGGGGTTGCTTGAGCAGCTCGGTAAGAAGAGATGAACCACCAAGACAGTTCTTGTAACCCGACGCGTAAGCGAGGGACGCTCTCCGCCACAAAGTCCGACAAATCATACTTCTGAAGACCCCTCACCCCCGGCCCCTCTCCCCGAAGCGGGGCGAGGGGAGAGAAGATTTTCGGAGCGCGACCGCAACTCTTTT
>JBQCEI010000736.1:0-2714 GCA_051960375.1 Aureliella sp.
CTCGTTTCGGGTTCACTGCGGGGAGGCTTTTACCGCGGACACGGGGTGCGCGCCGTGGAGACTCGGCGCTCTCCGCGTCTCCGCGGTAAAAACGAACACGCGGCCCAACTGGGAAACGCACTCGTCATTGTATACGCTACGCTGTTGCGGAACGACGTGGCTGGCAGGCAGATGGGGCGGCCGAACGAGTAATCTACGAAAGCGCAGCATGGTCCCGGCAGCTATCATTGCGACCAAGCGGGATGGAGGCGAATTGGCCCGACCGGAGATCGCGGCGATGATCGAGGGCTTCGTCGCCGGCGAGGTGCCCGGTTATCAAATGGCGGCCTGGGCGATGGCCATCGTTTGCCGCGGCATGTCGGCGGCCGAGACTGCCGCTCTGACCGAAGCGATGCTGGCCAGCGGCTCGCGATTGCCGCGAGCCAGCGACCGGCCGCGCGTCGACAAACACTCCACCGGCGGCTTGGGCGATTCGACCTCGATCGTCCTCGCGCCGCTGCTGGCCTGTTTCGACCTGGATGTGCCGATGCTCAGCGGCCGCGGCCTGGGCATCACCGGCGGGACACTTGACAAGCTCGAGTCGATTCCCGGCTATCGCTGCGACTTGACGAGCATGGAAATCACCGAGCAAGTGCGGGCGATCGGCTGCGCGATCACCGGCACGACACCCGATATCGCGCCGGCCGATCGGAAGCTCTACGCACTCCGCGACGTGACCGCCACCGTCGAATCGATCCCGCTGATCACGGCCAGCATCATGTCGAAGAAATTGGCCGAGACGCTCAATGCGCTGGTGCTGGATGTTAAGTTCGGCAGCGCTGCCTTCATGCAAGAGCTGGCCGATGCGCAGCGGCTAGCCGAAAGCCTGGTCAGCATCGGCAGAGCGGCGGGGCTGGCGACTCGCGCTCTACTGACGAACATGCACCAGCCGCTGGGGCGCATGGCCGGCAACGCTTGCGAGATCAACGAGACGATGGAAATCCTCGAAGGACGCATCGACAGCCCGCTAGCGCAGGTGACGCTGCGACTGTCGAGCGAACTGCTGGTCTCCGCCGGCAAGGCGGCCGATGTCGGTGAAGCGTCCCGCCGATTGATCGATCAACTGCGAAGCGGCCGCCCGCTCGAGCGCTTTCAGCAAATGGTCGAGCGGCAAGGAGGACGTTTTCAGCAACGCCTGCCGCTGGCGCCGCCACATGTGTTGCGCTCGCAGCGCTCCGGCTTTGTCTCAGCCATCAATGGCCGCCTGCTCGGTCAGGCGATCATCGAACTGGGAGGCGGTCGCAAGAAGATGGGCGAGGCGATCGATCACTCGGTCGGGATCGAGATGCTGGTCCGTGCGGGCCAGTGGCTGGAGGCGGGTCAGCCGTGGATTCATGTTTTCGCTCGCCCCGACGCATCGCTCGCAGCAGCTCAGCCGTTGATCGAGCGGGCGCTCACGCTCAGCCCCGAAACACCTTCCGAAGTTCCACTGATCATCGAACTATGACGCATCCAACCGACGCCGAGTGGCAACAACTCATCGAAACCGCTCTCGCCGCCCAGCAGCGAGCCTACGCGCCCTACAGTCGCTTCACCGTCGGTGCAGCGATCCTCGATGCCAACGGCCGACTGTTCACCGGCGCGAACGTCGAGAACGCCTCGTACGGTTTGACGATCTGCGCCGAACGCGTCGCAGCCAGTCTGGCTGTGACGGCGCAAGATGCCACTCGGCAAGCGTGGCGCGGTCTGGTGGTCGCCAGCCCCGGTGGAGTCACGCCGTGCGGCGCCTGCCGACAGTTCTTGATGGAGTTCGCCCCTGGAATGCAAGTCGCGCTCGTCGACAGTTTGACCGGCAAGGCTCAACATGTCGGTGCGCTGCGATTATTGTTACCTGCGGCGTTTGAATTGACGCCGGATGCGAATTCGACTTAGTCCTTTAAAAGCGGCCCGGAGGGCCCGCCGTCAGTAGCCCGGGGCGGAAGCCCCGGGAACACAGAGCAAGATTCGTTTTCGCCCCGGAGGGGCCGGCGTAGCTACGCTGCACTGTTTACGCCGGCCCCTCCGGGGCGGAAATTTTCATGCGCACCGCTTGTCCCCGGGGCTTCCGCCCCGGGCTACTGACGACGGCCCCTCCGCGGCGGTTCGCAACTTTCACCAGCCAGCTTTCAACACAGAAACAAGGTTTGACATCATGCGATCACTGCTCACGTGCCTTTTCATTGGCGTTGCGATCCCACTGACAAACCTCGCGACCGCAACGGCCGCAACGCCTGAGCGCGACAAACTGGCGGCTTTGGCTGACGGCAGGAAAGATGCGAGCGCGGCGGTGCAAGCGGCCATCAATGCTGGACACGGTTCGCTGGAATTGCCCGCGGGCCGCTATCGGCTGCAAAAGCCGCTGGTCATCGAACTGGCCAAGAGCGAGTTTTGTAGCTTGCGAGGCGATGGACCGGTGACGCTGGTCATGGCCGGAGCTGGGCCCGCGATCCGGCTGGTCGGCACTCACGAGCGGTCGGCCGATCCGCCGGGATTTGCCGAAGGAGTTTGGCAACACGAGCGCATGCCGTTGGTCGACGGCCTGGCGATTGAAGGCGAGCACGAAGAAGCCGAGGGAATCGAAGCCCACGGCACGATGGAAATGACCGTCACCCGCACGCACTTCCGCAAGCTCAAGCACGGCATTCATTTAGTCGGCAACAATCGCAACATCCTCATCGATGCTTGCCACATTTATG
>JBQCEI010000737.1:0-2384 GCA_051960375.1 Aureliella sp.
AGTACTACGACGGATTCAGCTTCGGCAAATTCATCCGCGCTTACCCCGAACTGATCGGCACGGTGACCGACCTCTTAATCGGCGACCTGTTCACCGACAAGGTCGACAAGGTCTGGGGCCCGCTCGAATCGACCTACGCCGAAGGCAAGAAACCGATCAGCTCCTGGACCGCCGGCGCGGATGACGAAAAAGCTCACCACCGCCAAAACGAACTGGTCCTGCCCGAAGACGCGATGGCGTAGACCCGTCGCTCTTTCAATCCGTGAAACCGCAGCACCGGCGAAAGGTTTTTCATCAACCTCTCGCCGGTTTTTCTTTCTCCGCGCTTCTGCGCCTCCGCGGTGAAAACTCTTGTCTACCTGCTCAGGGGCAAGGCTCAGGAACGACTCCCTTCAGCAGGCGCGTGAACGTCGGGAAAACGATCCCTGATCAGGTTCAGTTTGATTCCATGTTCCAACAGCGCCTTGGCAGCGGCCAGGACCAAATTGAATCCACCGGTCGAATCGATCACCTGAGCAGTTACCTCTTGGGGCGAACCGGTGAAGCCGCTATTGAGCACATCGACCAGCGTGTTGCCATCGGGGAGCGCTTGAAAAAGCCACTCGACCGTCGAACGCCGCCCGGGCGCGCCTCACTCGACCGCAATCCGCTTGTTCTGCTCGATCGCCAGCACCTTCACCTCCGTCGAAGCGCCAAACATCCGCCACTCCCAACGCACGCTCTGGCCCGCTTGCAATCGCCCGTCGCTGTGCGTGAACCAAAACTGCGTCGTGATCGCCGGATCGACAAACGCCTCAAACACGCGCTCGGCTGGCACGCGAAAGAGCATCTGCACTTGCACCACTGGTTTGTCATGGCCATTCATGCCAGGCACCCACAAAGAGCTGTTCTCGAGGCTCGAACACTACGATCGAACTTTAGCCCGGATGCGCCGCTCTGGAGAGCCTCCGCTTGAAGAGTCTGCGTACGATCGCGCAAAGGGCTCGATTGGACCCGCGGGACCGCCCGCGTCTTTCCCGACCCACCGGGGTTTCGCTAACTTAGTTGCGACTAGCGCACAGAATTCGTACATTTTGTGGTTCACCACGGCTGTCACTCCTGGGACGTCGCTCTATGGCGCTACAATTTCATCCCCGCCGTGGCGCCATCCTGATGTGCGATTTCAGTGCCGGTGGCTTCCAAGAACCAGAGATGATCAAGACTCGCCCCTGCCTAGTCATTTCACGCAAAGGTCGGTGCAACGTGTGCACAGTCGTCCCGTTTTCGGGCAGTGAGCCACACCAGCTGGAAAAGTGCCATGTCGAGATTCCCGTCGGGGTGGTACCGGGGACCTTTTTCACCAAGCCGATGTGGGCCAAATGCGACATGGTGTCCACGGTAGGTTTCTTCCGACTGGACAGATTCAGGACCCACGAAAAGGGACAGCTGACGTACAAAGCAGGGCAAATTAGCGACGAATTGCTCGCCAAAATTGAAGACGCGGTCAAATTTTACCTTGGTTTGAAATAAAGCAGTTGACTTTCGGCTCCCGGATACGATACTTACCAAGTCCGCCAGAAATGGCCTTGTGAGACTGCTGGTCTCGGCCAGCAGCAGACGTTGAGGCGTTAAGTCCACAACGTCTTGTCAAAAAGGTCCGGTTAATAGCCGGGCCTTTTTTCGTTTCGAGCTGTCGAAACGCGCAAACGCCCAAAAAGCGAGAATCTGAGAGCGGGTGACGGGGATCGAACCCGCGACATACAGCTTGGGAAGCTGTCACTCTGCCAGCTGAGTTACACCCGCAAGTGATCTCGCTCCAGCGTGTCGCATGTGGGGGTGGTTGTCAACTATGGTCGTTTTTTAACGCGGAGACGCGGAGAAGGCGCGGAGGACGCAGGGAAAAACCTAGAGCATCGCTTGCAGGGCGTGCAGGACGTCGTCGACGTCGACCAGCGGCGTGAGGTGCGTGAGGCTTAAGCGTAGGGTGCCGCCGGCCGCTTCGGTGCCCAGGGCCGAGTGAATCAGAGCGGCGCAGTGATAGCCTGCGCGCGTCTCCACGCCGAAGCTCGCGTCGAGCACTGCGGCCGCTTCGTGGATGTCCCAGTTCTTCAGTTCGAGGCTCACGATCGGCAGCCATGCGGCCGCCGCGCCGGGCTCTTGTTCGGTCGTGTGGCCGATCACTCGTAGCTGATCGGCCTTCTGCGAAGCCCGCAGTCCGCGAACGAGTCTATCGAGCGGCTCTTGCCAGCTGAACATGCTGTCGCCCGCATCGCGCAGCCACACTTCGGCCGCGGCAGCCATCGAGACGACCGCGGGCAAGTTCAGGTTGCCCACTTCGATCGACTGCGGCCAACTGGGAACGAAGTCGAGCTGCTCGCTGGAGGTGCCGGTGCCGCCGAACATCA
>JBQCEI010000738.1:0-2679 GCA_051960375.1 Aureliella sp.
GCCACGCCCAGAACTCGGGCTTGTCGATCTCAGCCAGCGTGAAAGCGCGGATCTCCATCTCCATCCCCCCCCCGTCCTGGCGAGCCGTCACCCGCGGCTGGTTGCCGTATGATTCGATTTCCGGGACTTCGTTGAGTGTCGGCAGGCTGAGCACCGAGAGCAGTTGTGCTTTGCTGAATGCTCGCCGCGGCACGCGGAATTTCAACTTGAGCAGCCACGTCTCCCCGGTGATCGCGTGCAGGAACCAACCGCGGCTCTTCACCGGCGAAGTCACTTCGACGATGCTGCGGTTGTCCCAATTGACCGGCGAAAAGCCGCCATGCTTTTCGATTCGTTCGATGATGCGAACGAGGACGTTGCGCTCCCAGCGAATCGATTCGCCTTTGCGATCGACGCTATCAACGGTGTGCCAGCGGCGGCCGTCGGCTTGCCAAGGGAGCAACGTATCGCGGCCGATCTTTTCGAGCTCAACGTCGCCGATCTGAGCGGCGTAGTAAGCCTCGGGGTCAAACACCGCGCGGTCTTTGTAAGGCCCCGCGTCGAGCGCCTCCGCCAGTGCTTCACCCGTGTACGAGCGCAGCAATTCGCCGCCGGCCGCACCGTTGCTTGCCGCGAGTACTGTCGGTGAAGCAACAGTTTGCGCCGCATCGGTAGAAGAGGAAGCCTTCCGTGTACGACGCCTCGTGCTCGTGCTCGTGCTCGTGCTCGTGCTCGTGCTGCGTGCCTTCGGCAGTGCCGCAGTCACCACCGATTCGCTCACCGCTTCTTTGCCGGCGCTGCGAGCGTTGTGTGTGCCTTGCGCAGCCGCCAGGCGTTCAAGCCGCGCATGTTCGACAACTCGTTCAGGCGTACCCGCGACGACAACCTTGCCACCACCCGCGCCCGCTTCGGGCCCCATGTCGATGACCCAGTCGGCCGACTTGATGACATCGAGGTTGTGCTCGATGACCATCACCGTGTTACCCAGATCGACCAGGCGCTGAAGCACGTTCAATAACTTGGCGACGTCGCCGAAGTGCAGACCGGTCGTCGGTTCGTCGAGCAAGTAGAGCGTGCGGCCGGTATCGGGCCGAGCCAGTTCCGCAGCGAGCTTCACGCGCTGAGCTTCACCGCCCGACAGTGTCGTTGCCGGTTGACCCAGCGCCACGTAGTCGAGTCCCACGTCGACCAGCGTCTGCAAAATGCGGCGGATCTTGGGAATGTTGTTGAGCACTTCCAAAGCCTTGCCGATTTGCATCTCAAGCATGTCGTGGATCGAGAACTCGTGGTACTTCACTGACAACGTGTCTTCGGTGAAGCGACGCCCTTGGCAACTATCGCACGTGACCCAGACATCGGGCAGGAAGTGCATCTCGATGCGCAGCTGTCCGAAGCCTTCGCACTTCTCGCAGCGGCCGCCCGGTACGTTGAAGGAGAATTGTCGCGGCGTGAAACCGCGCGACCGCGATTGGGGCAGCTGCGAATAAAGCTGGCGGATCAAATCGAACACGCCGGTATAAGTCGCCGGCGTGCTGCTGGGATTGTTGCCCAGCGGCGCTTGATCGACGCGGATGACTTTGTTGATCTCGGCAAGGCCTTCCAGCGTTCGGTAGTTGCCCGCCGTGTTGCGCGCGACGCGGCGAGCGATGCCGGGATGCAGGATGTCGTTGATCAGCGTGCTCTTGCCGCTGCCACTTGGGCCGGTGATCACGGTCAGCGTGCCCAGCGGGAAATCGACGTCAATCTCGCGCAGCGTATGAGCACGCGCGCCGCGAAGCTTCAAGAACGGTCCGGTGGCCGGTCGGCGGTTCTTGGGGATCGGAATTGAAGCTTTGCCGCTGAGATACGGACCGGTGACGCTCGTCTTGGAGTTGGCAATTTTGCGAGGCGTGCCTTGCGCAACGAGCTCGCCGCCGAACCGTCCCGCGCCTGGTCCGAAGTCGCACAGTTCGTCGCTGCCAGCGATGATCTCTTTATCGTGTTCGACGATGACCAGCGTGTTGCCTAGATCGCGGAGCTTGGTCAGCGCTTGCAGCAAGCGGCCGTTATCGCGCGGATGCAGGCCGATCGTCGGTTCATCCAGCACATACAACACGCCGCACAGCCCGCTGCCGAGCTGGCTGGCCAATCGAATGCGCTGCGACTCGCCGCCGCTGAGCGTGTTGGCCGCCCGCGAGAGCGACAAATAGTCGAGCCCGACGTCGAGCAGAAACTCGGTGCGAGCCATGATCTGAGTCAGCACTTCGCCAGCGATCTGCTGCTCGCGATCATCGAGGTGCCAGCCCTTAAGCGTTTGATACAAATCCGAGAGCGGTTGTCGCACGATATCGGCCACGGTCAAGCCGCGGAACTTGGCTGCGGCCGGTCCGCGCGTCAGACGACTGCCATCGCACTCGGAGCAAGGCACGTCGGCGATGAACGGACCGAGCTTGGCTCGCAGTTGCGGACTGATGCGAGCGGCTTGCTCGAGCGTCGGCATCAGCCCTTTCCACTGGAACTGCATGCCGGTATGCGCGCCGGTTTCCAGGCGGTACCAGCGCTGGCCGGTGCCATGGAAGAGCGCCCGTCGCTGCGAACTGTTGAGCTTATCGAGCGGCACGTCGGTCGGCATACCGAGGGCCCGCGCCATCGCAGTGATCATCTCGAAAGCGATGCCGCTGGGTCCCGCCGGAAACTGACGCAGGCCACCTGAGAGCAGTC
>JBQCEI010000739.1:0-4497 GCA_051960375.1 Aureliella sp.
CCGACGTTCGTCAAACGCACCAGCGACAACGCGCTGGCGGGCATCAACTGGCACTTCAATGCCTGGGGTGGCAAGTATCCCGAGTTCCAGCGCGATGCAGAAGCCGCGACGGTGATCTGCCGGCTGACCGGTTGCCACCGACACGATTCGCCGCTGTATTGCGAAGGGGGCGGACTGGAAACCGATGGCCAAGGCACACTGCTGACGACCAGCAGCGTGCTGATGAGCGCCACTCGCAATCCGAACCTCTCGCGAGCGAAAGTTGAAAGCCAACTCAAGAGCGCTTTGGGCGTGAGCGAAATTATCTGGGTCGACGGCGGTGGACTGGAGGGAGACGATACCGACGGCCACATCGATCAACTGGCTCGCTTCGTCAGCCCCGGCGTTGTCGTAGCGGCCGTCAGCAGTTCACCGAGCGATCCGAACCACGACGGTCTGGCGAAGAACTTCGAGCAGCTGCGTGCCGCCCGCAGCGCCGACGGCCAGCCGCTTACCGTGCATGCGCTGCCGACGCCACTACCGCGACACGTCGACGAACACCGCGTCCCCGAGAGCTACTGCAACTTCTTGATCGCCAACGGCATCGTCATCGTCCCGACCTTTCGTTCGCCGGCGACCGACTTGGCCGCCGTTCGCTTGCTCGAGCAACTGATGCCCAAGCACCGCATCATCCCGCTGGATGCTTACGATCTGATCTGGGGCCTCGGCGCATTCCACTGCGCCTCGCAACAACAACCCGCGTAATGGCATTCTCCGCCTCCCGTGTGGCACTGGCTATGCCAGTGGCTCTTTTTCGAAGTTTGAAGCTCGCTCTGACAAGGTGCGTTCTAACGCGGGCACAGCCAGCGCCAACCTCGCCACGGCCAACTGTTTGACATTGGTGCGCAAAGAGCTTATCAGCCTTGAGACTTCGAAAAGAAGACACTGGCATAGCCAGTGCCACACGAAGTGCTTTTTACCGCGGAGGTCGCGGAGTGGGTGCGAGCGAAGCGATGGCCGATGGACTGAGTTCGTCCGAGCGATCGCTTGCGCGGCGGTTAGCGTCGCTGCGACGGCGGCGGGGATGTATGGCACCGGGGTTCTGATCGCCCAGCCAAGGCAAGCGATCGGTGATCCGGCGACCGAGCGTTTCGCTGGCCGTGGATGGTTCGAGCGCTCTTCCACCTAGGGTTGAGGCATCGAGCGGCGTGAGCAGAAAGACGATGCCGAGCCCGAAGAACAGGCCGGCCAGAGTCGTGCCGCCCACGATGGTCGTCCGGCCCGGACCGACGGGTCGCTCGCCGAGGACCGGTTCATCCAAGCGCGTCAGCAGGCTGGTCGTGACAGCCGCGTCGCGCGATGCCCGCGCGTCGGCCAACTGCCGCTCGGCATCTTGCAAGATCTGAGTCCGGGCGCGAACTTCGTTGTTAAGGTTATCGTAGTCGGCGCGGACTTGAGCCAGCCGCTCGAGCCGATCTTCCAACTGCCGCTGTTGTCGCTTGAGGTTATCCATGCGCCGCTGGCTGTTCTCGACATCGCTGACCGCAGTCGCCAGCGCCAAGGCGAGCTCGTCGTGCAGCTGCGACTTGATCTCCCGCTCCGAACTCATCGCCACATAGACCAGCGGATGTTCGGTAGTGAAGCGACCGCGGAGCTGCGAAGTTTGCAGCTGAGCATCGGCCAGCCCTTCGCGAAGCTTCTTCAGCCCTGGATGCGAAGAGAGAATGCTGGCCGGCGCGCTCAGCAAGCGTTCGGGATCGTCCTGCGTTTCGCGGAGCAGATTGTAATCGGTCACCAGCAAATTGTGCTGGTTCTCCAGTTGCCGCAATTCGGTGCGGACGTTGTCGAGCATTTGCCGCGACGTGTTGCCCGTGCCGTTGGCATCGGACAACCCGCGCAGGTCGGACAGGTCGGGACCCGCTTCGCGCTCGACCGCTTGCAGTTGTTCAGTCGCCTTGCGAAGTTCGTCGGCCGCCATCACTTTGGCCCGCGTCAATTCGCTGATAACGCCATCTGCTCGCGCGATGCGCACTTGCCGCAGCCTCGCATCGAGCGCTTGGCAGACGGCTCGGTTGAGCGCCACAGCTCGCTCGCGCGAGTCTTGTTTGATGTCGAGGTAGATGAACTCGGTCGTCCCGAACTCGGCGCCGTTGGGAGCTCGCACGACGACCGATTCCTTGGCCAGCTCGGCCAGTTCCTTCAGGCTCGGCCAGTCATCGGTCACCGCGCCGCGGCTGAGCAAACGAACCGGCGGGCCGACTTCCAACAGAGCTTCGCGCAGCACTTGCGTGTTGCGAGCCATCTCGAGAATTGTTTCCTGAGCCGCCTTCATTTCGGTCTGGCTCTGAAAACGCCCCAGCCGCATCACCGCTCCGTTGGCCTCGTCGCGGACGATCAGGCCTTGCGAGGCAATCCACATGTCGGTCTTGAGGAACAGGACGTAGACGAGCCCGAGGCCGCCGAAGGCCACGGTTGTAGCCAGCCACAACCACTTCCAGGCCCAGTACGTTTTGACGAGTTCAACAATCTTGTTGTTGGTTATCTGAGGAGAAAGGTGATCCACCACTCGATAAACTCCCGTCAGTCCGCAAAGTCGCACATCAATGGTCCGCCGCGGAACGAGCGCGCGCAAGCGGACCTTCAGACGCTTTAACCGTACCTTACGAACGACGGC
This sequence comes from Aureliella sp., assembly GCA_051960375.1. GTDB lineage: Bacteria > Planctomycetota > Planctomycetia > Pirellulales > Pirellulaceae > Aureliella. The sequence continues at coordinate 2,654 of JBQCEI010000739.1, forward strand.
CAGCCGTTGCCCGGACGAGCTGGATACGGTGGAACCGACGAAAAAGCCCGTTTCCCCGGCCAGCGGAAAAGGATTGCGGCGCCTGCGCCAGCGCCGCCAAAATGCTTAAACTCCGCGACGTTCCCTTCGGTGGCCAGTTCCGGTTCGGCTAAAATAGGATTGACTATGACGCCACTCCTTCCTGGTTTGTGCTCGTGTGGCACTGGCTATGCCAGTGTCTTCTCTCTCGAAGTATTAAACTCGAACGCCTTTGTACAAGCTTCCAAGGACACTGGAGCGTCGGTGCGGCCACTCGAAACCTAAAAATTCCAAAAAGAAGACACTGGCATAGCCAGTGCCACACGAACAACTCCGCGGTAAAAAAAGGAGTATTGGAAGCCGCATGAAAACTCTCATCGTTTGGACATCAATTCTCCTAGCGCTGAGCTGCCGGCCGGCATGCCTCGCCGCCGAACCGGCGTGGCGGGATGGCCTCAAGTTGCTCGACTCCAGTTCGCAAGCCGACATCGCGGCGGCCGAACACCTGTTGCTGCAGGCGACCAAGGTGGGCGCTGTGCCCGCGGAGGCCTTCTGCACGCTGGCCCTCGTACAGCTCCGCCGCGAGAAGCCCGCCGAAGCGCTGGCCGCTCTGGCTCAGCGGACAACTCGATACGGTAGCGACGAACTGAAAAGCACCGCAGCGTTGGCTCTGCGCATCAAGCTCTATGCGGCTCTCGAAATCGGCGATCGCGATCAAGCCGACAACGCTTTCAAAGATCTCGTGCGGCAGATCGTTGCCCAGTCAGGCGATGCGATCGATCTTCGTTTCAGCGCCGTGTCGATTGGCGTCGTGGTAGCAATGCTGGAAGCGGAGCTGGCCGAGTCGCCGATCTCGAAGCGCGATCTTAAGATTGCGAGCGAGTGCATGTTGCAATCGACCGTGCCGGGCGTCGCCGTGGCATTCACGTCGGCTCATCAGCAGGCCAGCGAACAAACTGCCGAGCTGGCTCGCCAATTCCTTTTGATCAACGAGCGCGGGATCGAAGCGATTGCGGCGGAAAATGCCGCGCGGCTCCAGTCGCTCGACGTTACGCTCGCCCAACTGGCCGAGCAGAAAGAACTGGCGGCCGAGATATTTCGCAACGCTCGCGAGCAGACCGAACAGAACACGCGCGACCGGCGCAAAGTCGATCGGCTGATCGCTTCGATCCAAGCCGAGCTGCGCAAACCCACGCCGGGCCATCCTGGGCCTCAGCGACGCGCTCCGCCGCCCCCTCCGCCACCGAGCAGCATTTTCGTCAACGAATATGAAATTCGCACCCAGATCGAATATCAAAATCAGAACGGCCAACTGGTCGGCATTCCGGTGACCCGCGAGTACCGCCGCAACCAGTCCGACATCGATTACGAGCGCGATGCCAAGTACCAGCGCGTGCAGCAGGACTACCAGCGCGTGCAAGCCGACTACGATCGCTATCTGGCGACGTATAACCAGGCGCTGAAGAACTGGAACGAAGCCGACCGCACGCGCCGTCAGGAACTGGGTAACCAAATGGCGGACGCCGAAGCGCAGCGTGCCGAGTTGTCGGCTGAGAGCGAGCGGCTGAAGTCCGAAAAGACGGCAGCCGCCCAAGAGGTCGTCCGCAAGCGCACCGCCCGCGAGCAAGAAGAGTTCGAACTCGAGCTGCAATCGATCGCTCTGGCAGCCGCCCGCGCCCAGAAGCCTGCGCTGGCCTTTCGCCCGCGGCACTTCCCAGTGCTCTCCTGGTCGCAGGAGAAAGCACTGCTGCAACGCAATGCGCAGTAGGTAAGTACCTATTCCTCCGCGATCTCCGCGCCCTCCGCGGTAAAATAAATCCGGCAGT
>JBQCEI010000740.1:0-2581 GCA_051960375.1 Aureliella sp.
ATCTGGTTTGCGCTGCGCATGATCGAAGTGCGTCTGAGGTTCGTCGCTGTGCTGGTCGGCCTGGGGCTGATCATTGGCTACTGGGATACGATCCGCAACTACTGGGACCGGTGGACGCGGCCGGCCGTGGCGACGGCTAGCAACGTGGCGAGCGACACCGAGTTTTACTGTCCGATGGATCCGTCGGTCGTGCGGCCGGGGCTCGAGCCCAACGGCTCTGTCCCGAAGTGCCCGATCTGCGGCATGCCGCTGTCGCTGCGCAAGAAAGGCGCTCCGGTGGAACTGCCGCCGGGCGTTGTCGGCCGCGTCACCTTGAGTCCCAGTCGCGTCCGCATGGCAGGCATTCGCACCAGCGAGATCGGTCTGCGGCCGATGCGGCGCACGATCCGCACGGTAGGAGTGGTCGCTTACGACGAGAGCCGGCGTTCGCAAATCGTCACTCGCGTGAGTGGCTACATTGAGAAATTGCTGGTCGATACGACCTTCGTCCAAGTGAACGCCGGCGACCCACTGGCTGAGATCTACAGCCCGGAGCTCTTTGCCGCGATCCAAGAGCTGAAGGTGGCCAGCGGACTGCGCGGTAGCAACCTGGCAAAGTTAGCTCGCGAGAAGATCCGCCTGCTGGGCATTGACGACGCCGAGATCGATGCGATGCTGCGCGCGGGCGACGATCAGTACCGCGTCGTGGTCCGCTCGCCCAGCAGCGGCTTTGTCATCCAGAAGCTGGTCCAGCAGGGCTCAACGATCAGTGCGGGTCAAATGCTGTTCGAAGTGGCCGACACCGCATCGGTTTGGATCGAAGCCGATGTCTATGAGCGCGACCTGGCGATGCTGGCAGTCGGTCAGGAAGTTCAAGCGACCGTCGAAGCATACCCCAGTCGCGTCTTCACAGGACGCGTGAGCTTGATTTATCCCGAACTCAACGCCACGACGCGGACGGGCCGCGTGCGCTTCGAAGTGGATAACGCCGAGCGTTTACTCCGCGCTCGCATGTATGCCACCGTGGAACTAACGACTCCGGTGCAAGAGACCGAACCGTTTCAGTCGATCCTCGCGTCTACCAAGTCCGCACCGGCTGATCCCGAGGAAGCCATCGCCCTGCAATCGGTCTGCCCGGTCACCGGTCAGAAGCTCGGCAGCATGGGCAAGCCGCTTCCCGTCAAGGCAGCGGGCCAAACGGTGTATCTCTGCTGCGCGGGTTGCCGCAATTCGATCGAGCGCGATCCGCAGAAATATATCGCCCGCATTCGAACCGTTTCGGACGATGGCGTGCTGGCGGTGCCGGAGTCGGCGGTGATCGATACCGGCGATCAAAAAATCGTCTACGTCGAGCGCGACGAAGGAGTGTATGAGGGGGTCGAAGTGCAACTGGGACCGAAAAGCGACGGTTACTATGCGGTCGTCTCGGGCTTGCTACCGGATGACCGCGTGGCTGCTGCCGGCGCTTTTTTGATCGACGCCGAAACGCGTTTGAATCCGGCCGCATCGGCCAGCTACTTCGGCGCCAGCGGAGGAGCATCGAGCGATGGAAATTCCGGCGTCGCTGCTGAGAGCGAGTCTGCTGTGCCCGAGGTAACGATGCCCGAGGTAACGATGCCCGAAATGGATGCCGAGGCAAAAGAGCCGGCCCTCGACTTTGCTACGTCGCGGCTGACCTCTGAGCAACTGGCCCAGATCGCCAAGTTGCCCCCTGACGATCAAACGCTGGCCAAGCAGCAGGTGCTCTGTCCGGTGACCAAGGAACCGCTCGGCTCGATGGGCAAGCCGCTAAAGGTGAGCATCGATGGCGACTCAGTCTTTGTCTGCTGCAAGGGGTGCGTGAAGGCCGCCGAAGCAAACGCGGCAGAGACGCTCGAGCAGGTGCGGCGCTGGCGAGAAGCGAACGCCAAGCCTGCAGCGGAGCGGCGCTGAATGATTGAAAAGATCGTTGAGTACTCCGTGCGCAATCCGCTGGTGATCCTGTTCCTGGCGGTAGGGCTCGCCGTGTGGGGTGTCCATGCAACGATCAACACGCCGGTCGATGCGATTCCCGATCTCTCCGAAAACCAGGTGATCGTCTTTGCCGACTGGCCCGGCCGCAGCCCCAAAGAGATCGAGGACCAGGTCACTTATCCGCTGTCGGTCAATCTGCAAGGTCTGGCAGGCGTCAAAGCCATTCGCGCTACCAGCGAGTTCGGCTTCTCGATGCTGAACATCATCTTCGAGGAAGGAGTCGACTTCTACTTTGCGCGCGAGCGGGTGCTCGAGAAGCTCTCCATCGCTTCGACCTTTCTGCCTCCCGAAGTCGAACCGTATCTGGCGCCGGATACCACGGCCCTGGGGCAGATCTATTGGTACACGGTCGAAGGCGAAGGCTACGATCTGGGACGTCTGCGAGCGATCCAGGACTGGTATGTGCGTTATCAGCTTTACAGCGTGCCGGGCGTAGCCGAAGTGGCTTCCGTCGGCGGCTTTCCCATCGAATACCAGGTCGACGTCGATCCGAACAAACTGCGCTCGTACGGAGTGACGCTCGGAGAGCTGTATTCGGCCGTCGCGCGTTCCAATTCATCAGTCGGTGGGCGCGTCGTTCAGAAAGGCA
>JBQCEI010000741.1:0-2239 GCA_051960375.1 Aureliella sp.
TTTGATACCTACGCCGTCGTCCAGGGAATCGACCGCTTCATCCCGGTCGACGTCTACGTCCCGGGCTGCCCGCCGCGCCCCGAACAGCTCATTCGCTCGATCCTCGACATCCAAGAAAAGATCCGCCACACCGGCACGCTGACCGGCGAAGAGTTTTATCGCCGCGCCGAACCCGAGGGTCCGCCGCGATTTGACAACGACGAACTGGAGCGGATGCGCGAACGCGACCCGCTGAAGCTGTACGACATTCAGTACAACCCAAAGCACTGAGGAGAGGCTTCAGGCGTCAGGCTTCAGGGAAATACAAAACCTGGAGCCTGATGCCTGGAGCCTGATGCCTGCTGATCAGCCGGCACGCGTTAGCGTCCGGTTTTGATCGGTGACCCGAACAGCCAACCGCGGGCTAACGCCCTGCGGCTACTTTGATCAACCTGAAGCCTGAGGCCTGAAGCCTGATGCCTGCCACGTTCCAACAACGTCTCGAAGATCTCCTGCGGCCAGTTTCGCCGGCTCTGGCGTGGTCGGAGTTTCGCGGCGACCTGCGGCTGGTCGTGCCGTCGACGAGCGTCTACGAGGTGCTCGAAAAGCTCAAGACCCAAGCGGGCATGGACATGCTGGTCGACGTGACCGCGGTCGATCTGCTCGAGTACGAAGGAGCCACCGATCGCTACCGCGTCGTGTATCTGCTCCTGAATACCGAGACGGGCGAGCGTCTGGAAGTCGACACGCACGTCAACGATCCCGAGCCGACGTTGCCATCGGTCTATCACCTGTGGAACACGGCCGACTGGACCGAGCGCGAAGTCTACGACATGTACGGCATCAAGTTCACCGGCCACCCGAACTTCAAGCGCCTGCTGCTGCCCGAGGAGTTCGTTTCGTTTCCGCTCCGCAAAGACTATCCGGTCCGAGGCCGTGGCGAACGCCACAATTTCCCCGTCGTTACTCGGGCAGAAAGCTAAGCGACTATGCCACTTGAACTGCAAGACGCCGATCGGCCCAACGCCGCTACGCAAGACAATGATCGGCAAGATGCTGTCGGCCACGACGTGACGCACCACGAAGGACTGTGGACGCTCAACTTCGGCCCGCAGCACCCGGCCACGCACACCACGCTACGACTGCTGCTGACGCTCGACGGCGAGCGCGTCGTGCATGCCGAACCCGACATCGGCTTTTTGCACAGCGGTTTTGAAAAGCTGGGTGAAGTGCTCGACTTCAACCAGTACGTGACGATCGTCGACCGCATGAACTACATCTCGCCGCTGGCCAACGAACTGTCGTGGCATCATGCGTGCGAGAAGCTGCTGAACATCGAATTGACGCCGCGCACCAAGTATCTGCGAGTCATCCTCGGCGAACTGATGCGCATTCACGATCACTTGCTGTGCGTCGGCGCGTGCATCCTCGACTTGGGCGGCATCTCGGCGTTCATGTACATGTTCAACGAACGCGAGTACATCTACGAACTCTGCGAAGAGATCTCCGGCCAGCGTTTCCACACCGGCTTCACTCGCGTCGGCGGACTGCTCTACGACGCCAGCGAGCACTGGCTGAGCGGCGTCCGGAAGTTCATCAACAAGTTCCCCGATACGCTGGCCGACGTGAATCGTCTGGTGCTCAAGAACCGCATCTTCATCGAGCGCACGCAAGGCATCGGCATCCTCAGCAAGGAAGAAGCGATCAACACCGGCTCGACCGGACCGATCGCTCGGGCCAGCGGCGTGACGCGCGACTTGCGGCGCGACGAGCCGTACCTGGCTTATGACGACTTCGATTTCGATGTCATCTGCGCGACCGCCGGCGACTGCTTCGCCCGCTTCCAGGTCCGCATGCTCGAGATGGTCGAAAGCGTGAAGATCATTCGCCAAGCTCTCGACAAACTGCCCGCCGGTCCGGTCTTCCCTGAAGGCCTCGGCAAAGAGGCTTTGCCGCAGAAGCGCGAAGTCTACACGAGCATCGAAGGCTTGATCCATCACTTCGAAAACATCATGCCCAACCGTCAGCCCGCGCCGCCCAAAGAAAGCGTCTACGCGGCTACGGAATCGCCTAACGGCGAGCTCGGTTTCTACATCGTTTCCGACGGCTCGTTCCGCGCTTACCGCGCACGAACCCGTCCACCGTCGCTGCTTCCCTTTGCACTGTTCCCGCGCAAGAACCGCGCCTGCATGCTCAGTGACCGGGTTGCGGGTCTTGGAAGTCTGAACATCAATGCGGCGGAGGTAGATCGATGAGCGCA
>JBQCEI010000742.1:0-9321 GCA_051960375.1 Aureliella sp.
AAGGCGAGGAGCACGGCACCAAGGGCTCCGGCAGCGGCGGGTACGAGGAAGAGATGCTTGAAATCGGTGACGCCGTTCTTGGTGAAGACTTCCTGGATGAGCGTGGGGCAGACGAACATCGCCACGAGTGCGCCGACGCCGAGGATCATCACGTTGAAGAGGCCCTGCGCACTGGCGCGAGCATCTTTCGGGAAATAGGCATCCACGAAGATGTAGACCGTCGCAAAGAAGAAGGCGTAGCAGATGCCGTGCAGCACTTGAACGAAGATGATCAGGCCGGTCATGTCGGGGAAGAAAGCGTAGACGGCAAAGCGCACCGCGTGGCCCAAAATGCCGACGATCATCGTTGCTCGCCAGCCGAGGTTCTTGAGCGTCACACCGAGAACGAACATCGTTAGGATTTCGGCAATCTGACCGACGCTCATCACCGGCATGATCCAGTTGCCGGCGACGCCGACGCCTCCTTCGGAGACCGGCGTACCGAGGAACGTGCCGGTCCAGTTGAAGTAACAGTTGTGCACGAACGAATCGATGAACGTCACCAGCCACAGCACCAAGACGAATGGATGCCGAAGCAGCTTCACCGCTTCGAGCCAAGCGAGGCTCTCTCCCTCGGGGCCGGTCGGCTTTTTCGGCGGCGTGTGCGGCAGCGTGAGGCTGAAGGCAGCCAGAGCGAGCGAGGCGATCCCCGAAACGATGAAGGTCCACTTGGTCGCGCTCTTGAGAGCGTCTCCTTGCAAGCCGTTGCCCAGCACCGTTCCCAGCCACTGCACAAAGCCTTCGGGATTGGCCGCGCGCACGGCTTCCCAGTCGACCAGGATGAACGTGAAAGGCCAGGCGGCCAGAATCCAACCGATCGTCCCGCCCATGCGCACGATGCCGAACTCGTTTTGCGGATCGCGCATGTTGGCAAAGGCGATCGAGTTGGTAATCGAGATCGTCGGCACGTACAGCAAGCAGTGCACGAGCATAAGTGCGAAGAATGGCCAGAACGACGTGGTGAAACCGCAGCCGAGAATTGCGAGGCCACCGATCAAGTGGCTGACGGCCAGGAATTTTTCAGCGGCGAAGCTGCGATCGGCACACTGGTTGCTGAAGAACATGCCGACGATGGCGGCGATCGGGAAGGCGTTGAGGATCCATGACTGCTGGGCTGGCGAGAAGCCGAGGCTGGGCAGATAGCTGAAGATCAGCGGCAACCAGGCGCCCCAGATGAAGAACTCGAGCACCATCATTACGAAGAGCTGCCAGCGAACGTTGGGGCGCGTTTCCTGATCGAGAGTCTGGCTCATGAATGCTCCGAGGTGGGGAAGGCGAGAATGCGTGAACGAACCGGTGGGAGTGAAAATCGCGCCGCGAGCCACCGATCGTAGCCCGCCAGGCCGGCCGAGACAATAATCTGGTCGCGCCCCGCCCCGCAATCAACCCCCGCCGGGGAATTTCGCACCCATTGGCACTCGATCCAGCTCTCTCCGCGCTCCTCTACGCCTCCGCGGTAAAAAATTCCGGCTTTGCGGCTGGTCGGCGCCACCGACTTGAGCAATTCCATCCGCAAACAGTGAAATTCTCGCTACGACGCGCGCATGCGCCGCAGACCCTTTACCTTCACGAAATGGCGCACGTTGCGACTAATGAGCCTGACCGCCATGGCGACGGGGTCCAGCGGGACGAAAACGGCCGCTTTGCATTTGCCCGGCGGAGCGCTTGCGCAGTTCGGGTCGTATAGTTGCGTTGTAGTCGTTTGAAAATAGGTTTTTGGATCACGCAGAATACGTACCATGGTCACACTGATCGGACTGGCTGTTGTTGTTGGAGCCGTCATTGGCGGTTTCACCATGGCCGGCGGACACGTCGGCTCGCTTATTCACCCCTCAGAGCTCGTTACGATCGGCGGCGCTTCGCTCGGCGCTCTGATCGTCATGTCCCCTCTGCCGGTGATGAAGAAGCTCGTTGCCGGACTCTTGCAGACGGTCAAAGGCAATCCGTTTGGCAGGGCGACCTACGATGACCTATTCAAGTTGATGTATCAGCTTTTCCGCAAAGCCCGCCGCGACGGCTTGCTGGCTCTCGAAGCCCACGTGGCCGACCCGCACGAGAGTTCGATCTTCAAGCGCTATCCCAAGATCCACGGCAACCATCATGCGACCGCGTTTATCGCCGGCGCGCTCGGCCCGATGCTCGACGGCAGCGTCGATGGCAGCCAGTTAGCGATGCTGCTCGATTCGGAAATCGCCTGCATGGAGCGCGATCATCATGCTCCGACCGACGTGCTCCAAAAGACCGCCGACGGCTTGCCGGGCTTCGGTATCGTGGCCGCAGTGTTGGGTATCGTGGTGACGATGGGACACATAGGCGGTCCGGTCGAAGAGATCGGTCACTCGGTCGGTGCTGCACTGGTCGGAACGTTCCTCGGCATCTTGGCTTCGTACGGTTTCATTGCGCCGCTGGTCGTGAAGCTCGAGTTTCAAGGTCATGCCGAATCGAACTTCATGCGAGCCATCGCTTCGTCGGTGACGTGCTTTATGAACAACATGCCGCCGAAGATCGCGGTCGAAGCGGCTCGTCGCGGCGTGCCGGCAGATGTGCGGCCTTCGGCGGAAGAACTCGAGGCGATGCTCAAAGAAGTCGATTCGTATACCGATTAGTGGACTGCACCGGCACGACAGCTACGACTGTCTTAGCAGCCGGTTTCACCGCGCCAGACGCGGAGAGCGCAGAGACTCGAGCCAATTAGGAAGATGCGATGGCAGGCGGTGGTGGTGCATGGAAAGTGGCGTACGCGGACTTCGTGACCGCGATGATGGCCTTTTTCATGGTCATGTGGCTGACCAGCCAAAAGCCCGAAACCAAGCAGGCGATCGAAGATTACTTCAACGATCCCTGGGCCAAGTCGCGGCTCAATTCCAATCGCTCGCGCGATCCTTCGATCACCGAAATTCGAGCCGGTGAGATCGATACGAAGAAGAAATTCCAAGGCAGCAATCCGCGCCTCATCTCACACGATGATCCCGAATCGCCCGAGCGCAAGACGCCGAGGCTAGTAACGGTTCGCGCGCCTGAGCGGACGACCGCCGGCACGATCATCTACTTCAGCGAAGGTTCCGACGAGCTCACGCCCGAAGCGCTCGAGGCGCTCAAGAATCTTAAACCGAGTCTCGTTGGTCTGCCGCACAAAATTGACATTCGCGGACACGTAGCCCAGCCGACCGCCGGTTCGAAATCGGCCGACGATCAACTGTGGTTGCTTTCCTATCGCCGCTGCATGCGCGTCCGCAAGCACCTCGAAGATCTCGGCATCGAACCATCGCGCTTGCGGATGAGCTTGCCCGGTCCGCACGAGCCGCTGGTCATGTCGACCGACGAAAAAGACATGCTCCGCAACGGCCGAGTCGAAGTGTTCCTGATCAGCGAAACCGCCGACTCCCTGCAAGGCACCCCCGAAGACCGAGCGAGCAAAGTCCGCGAGTAACTCCGCGATCCCTCCGCGCTCTCTGCGTCTCCGCGGTTAAAAATTCCTAGTACCGCTTGGGCGCCCCAGGCGCATCGAGCAACCCCAACAACTTGCGCTCCATTTCGCGCTCCTTCAGCACGGCATGCCCGGTCGTATTGCCCGCCGCGCGACCGCCCACCAGCAACAGCGGCTTGTAGTAAAACGGTACGTACGACGTGCCGGGCACAACCGAAGTGGCCTGCGCAACCAAGTCGCGGCCGAAGGCGGAATAGATCTGCGGATAGAGCTCCTTCTCGAGCTCCCATTCTTGCTGCACGCGGGCATACGACAGGACGTCGTTGGCTACGCGAACGTCGTTCAGCAGCGGAAAGACCGGCAAGTAGCACGCGGCCAGATACGTTCCGGGCCGGCGGCGGTCGCGAATGATCTTCGCCTCGGCGGCTTCATAGACAGCCATCGAGGGCGCCGTCGAGTTGATCGAGAGCGTGTTGGTATACGGGTTGTAGCTGTCGTAGTGAAACACGCGGCCGGGCAACCAGGCATACGTCAAATGGCTGATCGAGCCGAGCGTATATTTCCACGCCGGATGGATGCGACGGTTGGCCCTCAGGCGTTGCCACTGCTCGGCCGGATCGTACTCGCGCACGTCGATCTGCACATCGGGCAGCTCGTTGAGCACTAAGTATTCTTGAGCTTTATAGATCGCTTCGCGGCGCTGCTCGGCCGGATCGGGCGGCGGCACATCGCGGCGGCGAAACCAACTCTTGAGCGTCTCGATCGGATACTGGACGACGCGCTCGCAGCGATCCAGCCGCGGATGCTCGCCGCCGAAGGTGATCGGGTTGACCTCGGCCAGATCGGGCTGGGGACGGTCGGGACGCTTGAGCCCGTAGTGATACGTCGGGCTCGCGCAGCCGGCGCCGAGCGCCAGCGCGATTGCAAGAACGCCGAACCATCCAAGAGAGACCCGCATGCGGTCTCTTATAGAATGTGCCGATCGATCGCGTAAAGGCGAAGATTTTACCGCGGAGAGCGCGGAGGATGTCGTCTTTCCTCCGCGCTCTCTGCGTTCTCCGCGGTAAAGAATTCTTCTAACGCGCCTCAACGCCCACTGGTTTGCCGGTGGCCGAAGTCATTCTGCCGCTGGGCTCTTGGCTGGGGCCGGCTTTCTTGAGCGCCTCAAGCAACATGTTTTCGGTGATGATGTCCTTGAGGATGATCGGCTCGGCATTGGGATCGGGTGGATAGACAGCCAGCAGCGGAATCGTCTTGCTGCCCAGCCGTCCGATCTGTTCGGCGATCGCTTCGGATGGTTCGGTCCAGTCGGCCAGCAGCGGCACGACCTCGTTCTGGTCGACCAGCGCAACCACGCGCGGCTTCTCGATGGCGAAGTGCGTGTTGTATTGGCAGTTCATGCACCAGTTGGCAGTGAAGTCGATCATGACCGTCTTGCCGGAGCTGCGCAGAGCGGCCAGGCGCTCGGGGCTGTACGGCTGCCATGGCAGCTCCGCCTTGCTCGGGCCGAGGAATGAAAAGCTGACCATGCCCCAGACGAGGATCGAAGCCAGAGCGGCCGTCCAATTGATGACCTTCTTGTGACGATCGGCATAGGCGGGCACTTTGCCGACCAGCCAGCAACCGAACCACACGGCAATCAGCGTCGAGAGGGTCGCGATGCGATACTCTTCACCGATGCTGGCTACGAAGTACACGACCGTCAAAAGGAGCGGAAAGGCGAGAAACTCCTTGAGCGTTTCCATCCACGGACCGGGCTTGGGCAGATGCCGCACGAGCTCGGGCCGCAGGCACAGGACCAGGAACGGCAATCCCATGCCGACGCCGACCAGCGTGTAGATCAGCAGCACGCCTAGCGGCGACAGCGTAAGCGTTACCGCGAATACGAATCCGAGAAACGGGCCGGAGCACGGCGTGGCCAAGATCGTCGTCAGCAATCCCTTGGCAAACGCTCCGACGACTCCCTCGCGCTCCATCAACTGGTTGGAGCGATACGAAGTTGCAAAGCCTGGGATCGGAATTTCCCAAACGCCCAAGAAACTCAGGCTCATGGCAAACACTAGCCCGGCCATCGCGAGTTTGAACTCGAGAATCGTGAACTGCTCGCCCCAGCCGAACGCGTTTTTCGAAGCGATCGTGATCGCGGCCAGCACCCACATGACGCTGACGATGCCCAGGACGTATGCCAGATTCAGTTTGATCACTTCGCTGCGGGCGCTGCCGGCCTGTTCGACGAAGCCCATCACCTTCAGACCGATGACCGGTAAGACGCACGGCATGAAATTCAGGATAAAGCCGCCGGCCAGTGCAGCCAGAAGCGTCGTCAGCGTGAGCGAGCCCGCCTGTTGCGCCTCCACTGGCTTCTCTTCCAGCACGACATCATTGGGAGCTTTGAAGTCGACCCAAGAAGCCAGCTGCGGTTGCTTGGCAACATCGCGGAAGGGGACTGCCTGGATCGTGAACGGGCTTTGCTTCGCTCCGCCAGGCGAGGCGACGACATTCAAGAAGCCCGATGCAGCCACGCCTGCCGGTGGATCGCAGGTTTGATCGGTACACGTCATGAAGCCGATGAGAATCTCCAGCGGCGCTTTGCCTTCGGGCATCGTCGCCGGCACGCGCAGCGGCACTCGCCACTCGACCGGCCCGGCGTGGTACGCGATCTTCTCCGAGCCCAAGTCGACCGTTTCCGTCGGCGCGGAAGTGGTCGGTGCCGCAAACATGATGTTCGACTTCTCAGTCGGCACGATCAACGTGCGGAAATCCTTGTCGGCGCTCCCTTCGACAAAGGGATAAACGTGATAGGACACGTCGGGCTTGATGGTGATTACCAGCGTCGCATCGCTGCCCGGCTTGGCTTCGGCCGGCTCGACGCGCACCGTCACGTCGGCATGGGTATCGGGCGCCCGGAACGCAATGGCTGGCTCTTCTTTGAGGCTGGCTACCGATTTGGCTTTGAGTTTCTTAGTTACTTGTTGGCACCTGCCGTTCATGCACACCAAGCCGCTGACAGTGACCTCTAGCTCCGACTCTGGAGCGACTTGTCCCACGACCTGCAGTGGCGCGGTCCACACGACGCGGCCGGTATGCTCTTGGATCGGTATGCCGGGATACTCTTCTTCCTTGGTCACATGCGGCGGCTTGTCGCTCTCGATCGGGCCGCTCAGTTGGACTTGCTTTCCGTCGACCTTGATGTCGGTCTTCAAGGGACCGCCTGGCGGCTGAGTCACCGAGTAAGTGTGCCAGGGTTGTTGAACGGTAGCCGTGATGCGCAGCGTGCCGCTTTTGCCGTCGCTGGCGAGCGAGTATTCAGCGGAGTAAGTGATCGGATCCTCGTCGGAGGCCGCTCTGGCTGCGGGCACCTCGGGTAGATCGGGAATTCCGAGATCGAATCCCTTCGTTGGGCCCTTTTGCGCCTGGGCCGGAGCGGTTAGAAGTAAGGCGATGACGGCAAATGCGCAGGCTGCGGTAAGTGGGAAGCAGCGATGCAGCAAGTTCGGCAGTGGGGCGCCAGCGCGCGAGCCCGCGCTGAGGCGCTCGTTTTGGACCTTCGACTTCAGCACCGGTAAAAACCTCCTGCCGCGGGCGCGGTCGAGTGGCTGCGCTGTCATGTTGGGCGATTCCCTTTTGCTCAAAAGGTATTCGAGCTCGGATAAGATTCTGCCGTCATTGGTATACTATTTACCCTGCCGGGCGCCAGCCGGTCAACGTGTCTCGGGTGATCCCAAACCCCCACGCTGGCGAAAAGTTCGCTCTGACGACCGTCGGCAGCGTGCTGATTTCCATCAGCCGCCACGTGCCGGTCATGCATCATCAGCCGTCGGGCGTTAGCCCGCGGTTTCGTGTAAGAAACCGGACGCTAACGCGTGCCGGCTAATCACAACTCGGAACTTCACGGAACGCAACCATGCAAATTGCTACTAAAGCGGCGGTGGTCCTTTGGCTGATCGTTTCCTCGCCGGCGTTTGCCCAGGCCCAATCTAAACAGGCTCAGTCACAGTCTCCCGATGCGTCGGGCCAAAAGGATTCGGCGAGCACCGCTGCCGAGAGCGGCAAGTGGATTGCGCTGTTCAACGGAAAGAATCTGGACGGCTGGCGTCCGAAGGTTCGCTACCATCCGGTGGGCGAAAACTACGGCAACACGTTCCGAGTCGAAGATGGGCTGCTCAAAGTCCGTTACGATAAAGATAAGTACGAACAATTCGGCGAGAAGTTCGGTCATTTGTTCACCGAGCAGCCGTATTCGCACTACCGCTTGCGAGTCGAATATCGCTTCGTCGGCGAGCAGTGCCCCGGCGGACCGGGCTGGGCGATTCGCAACAGCGGCATGATGCTGCACTGTGAGAACCCTGATTCGATGACCCTCGACCAGGATTTCCCGGCGTCGATCGAATTCCAGTTGCTCGGCGGAGATGGCACGCATCCGCGGACCACGGCGAACCTGTGCACGCCCGGAACCAACGTCGTTCTCAACGGCAAGCTCTTCTTGCCGCACTGCACCAACTCCTCCTCGAAGACTTACCACGGGGATCAGTGGGTAACCTGTGAGGTGGAAGTGCACGGCGATGGAGACATCAAGCATTTCGTCAACGGCGAGCAAGTGCTCGCTTACACCCAGCCGCAGCTCGACGAGCGCGATCCGCACGCCAAGAAGCTGGCCGAAGCCCAGGGTGGCATAATGTTAAAAGGTGGCTACATTGCTTTGCAGTCCGAAAGCCATCCGATCGATTTCCGCAAAGTTGAGATTCAGATTCTTGATAGTTCCCGATAACGACCCGGCTAGTCAAAACGCCGCACCCGAGCCGGCCTCACCCGATGCAGCGCCGGCCGATTCCCCTCGTTCCGAAGACCGGCTCGCGAGCGCCAGCGAAGCGGAGTCGGCCGCTCCAGCTGACGTCGCCGGCGAAGACAATCCAGCTGCTGAAGAAGCATTTCCGCCGAGTCAAACGCTGGCCGAAGCGATCGGCCGCTTGGGGCTCGAGATTGCGCCGGAAAAAATCGCCAAGCTCGACGAATACTGCCGGCGGCTTTGGGAGCTCAATGAGCAAATCAATCTGACGCGGCACACGACTTACGATCTTTTCGCCCGCCGCGATTTGCTCGATACCTACGAGCTGGCCAAGTTCATCGGCCCGGATGAGGAAGTGCTCGACGTCGGCACCGGCGGCGGCGTTCCGGGTATTCCGCTGGCGATTCTGCGTCCGGACTTGAAGGTCAGTCTGTGCGACAGCGTGGGCAAGAAAGCCCGCGCAGTCGATACGCTGGTTTCGCAGCTGAAACTGCCGATTTACGTGCACGCGGCTCGCGTCCAGGATGTTCTCGACGACCACACGTTTGATACGCTGGTAACCCGCGCGGCCGGCTCGGTCACGCAGCTTTGCAACTGGCTGAACGATTATTGGCATTGTTTTAATCGCCTATTAGCGATAAAAGGCCCGCGCTGGGTTGAAGAGCGCAAGGAGGCTCGCCATCGCGGCGTGTTGCACGGAACCGTGCTGCGGCGCATCCATGGCTACCGCATGCCCGGTACGAAATCGGAGTCGGTCGTTTTGCAGTTGCATCGCCCTCGCCCCGGTTCGACTTCCTGAGCGGTTGCCGCTGGCACGCGCTGCGGGGACCGGCGGCGCTTCGGGCTTTTTCACAACGTTATCTTCCTCGAAAGAAATCGACGCTAAAGTCACTGGCCTATGTCGACCTATACGCTGACGCATCTCAAGCAGCTCGAAGCTGAAAGCATCCATATCATTCGCGAAGTGGCGGCCGAGTTCAAAAATCCGGTGATGCTCTACTCCATCGGCAAAGATTCCTCGGTGATGACGCACTTGGCTCTCAAGGCGTTCTATCCCGACAAGCCGCCG
>JBQCEI010000743.1:0-3414 GCA_051960375.1 Aureliella sp.
GGCTGCCGCCGGCATTCATCGCTGTCGCCGAATCGAGCATCAAGTTTCCGCTCGATTCGCCACTTTCATGCGAATGGCACTCGAAACACGATTTTTTCAGCACCGGCTCGATGCGCTGCTTGTAGAACTGCGTCGCTTCATCGGTCGGCGGAGCTTCTTCCGCCCGCAGCGGTGCGGCGAAGAGACCAAGCGAAAAAGCACCCAAACAGAGTATCTCAGCAGCGTTGCGCAAAGTCATGCCAGCACTTGATCGTAACGGGGTGGGGGCTATGGGGAGGGGAACCGACTGGGGCGTTTTTCAGACTGCCATCCAATTTCGCAGCCGGGTCCGGGTAGGGTGGGCGCGGAGAACCGTTCCGCAAACCTCATTCTAGCCCCCGGAGGGGTCCAAGACCATTGCTACTGATGGTGGTGTGGGTGGCATTCCCAGGCGGGTCTGGATTTTCATCGCGGTTGTTTACCGCGGAGAACGCGGAGAGCGCGGAGGTTTTTTAGAAGAGGCGGTTAAATCCGTTGAGAGCGGCCACTCGGTAGGCTTCGGCCATCGTGGGATAGTTGAACGTCGTGTTGATGAAGTACTCGAGCGTGTTGTACGGCGTCGGTTGCTTCATGATGGCCTGGCCGATGTGCACGATTTCCGAGGCGTTGGGACCGAAGCAGTGGACGCCGAGGATTTCGAGCGTCTCGCGATGGAAGAGCAGCTTGAGCATGCCGATCGCGCGGCCGGTGATCTGAGCTCGCGCCAAGCTCTTGAACTGCGAGTGGCCGACTTCGTACGGAATCTTTGATGCGGTCAGTTCGCGTTCGGTCTTGCCAACGCTGCTGATTTCGGGGCTGGTATAGATGCCGGTCGGGCAGTCGTCGAGTCGGAGGCAGCTGCCGCCGCTGCAGCCCATCAGATGTTGAGCGGCGGAGCGACCTTGCATGTAAGCGGCGCTGGCCAGCGACGGATAACCGATCACGTCGCCGACTGCGTACACGCTTTCGCAAACCGTCTGATAGTACTCGTTGACGCGCAAGTGGCCGCGCGGCGAGGGCATGATGCCGATGTTTTCCAGACCGAGATCCTCGGTGTTGCCCGAACGACCGTTGGCCCACAAGAGAACGTCGGTCTTGAGCTGCTTGCCGCTTTCAAGGTACAGCACGACGCCGTCGTCGAAACCTTCGATGCGTTCGTAGGCTTCGTTGTGGCGGATCAGCACGCCCGAATCGCGCAAGTGATACGACAGCGCATCGATGATCTCGTCGTCGAGAAACTCGAGCAGCTTTTCGCGCGTATTGACCAGGTTGACCTTGATGCCCAGATTGCGGAACATCGACGCGTACTCGCAACCGATCACGCCGGCGCCGTAGATCGCAATCGAGTGCGGCTTGATGCGCAAGTCGAGGATCGTGTCGCTGTCGAAGATTCTCGGATGCGTAAAGTCGACGTTGGGCGGACGGAACGGACGCGAACCGGTGGCGATCACCACGTGGTCGGCGGTCAGCTTCGTTTCGCCATCGACCTCGACCGTGTGCGGGTCGAGGAACCGAGCGTGCCCATGGATCACCGGCACGCCGTTGCGGTCATAAAAGTTTTGCCGCATCGATTCTTGTTTGGCGATGATCGAGCGGCTGCTGGCTCGCAGCTGCTCAAAGGTCGGATTAGCTCGCAGCCCGATGTCTTTGATGATCGGGTTGTTGAGCGCTTCCATGATCGAGTAGATCGAGAACCGCAGCGACTTGCTGGGGATCGTGCCCCAGTGGGTGCAGCCGCCACCGATGTGCGAGTAGCGCTCGAGGATGGCGACGCGCTTACCCCCTTTGGCGGCTTGCATCGCTGCGCCTTCGCCGCCGGGTCCTGTGCCGATAACGATTACATCAAATTTCGTGTCATCCATGTAACTCTTCCTTGGCACAATTTCCTGAGTGTTCCAAGCGAGCGAATCGCGGCCACTTGTTCAATTGATCAGCCGGCACGCGGCAGCGTCCGGTTTCTTACCGGAAACCGTGAGCCGCCGCCCGGCCGCTGATCATGAATCGACTCGGCGACCCGCTCAGGCGGTCTTCGTTTGGTTCCACTGGTACAGTTGCATCGCGGCGTGGGCAACCTGCGCTTCCTCGGGAGCGGCCAGTTCGCCGAGCATCGGCAGCATCGGTCCGGTCTCGGCAATGCCCGCCAGTGCGACCGCGCGATGCAGGACGCGAATCGGTTGGATGTTGTTGCGCAAGTCTTCCAGTCCGCAGAACTGTTCGCGCAATGTTTCGGCATCGGCGTAGCGCTGCGCCTTGATCGCTTCGAGCATATCGGTCGAGCGACTGGGAGCGACGCACACGCAGCCGCTGGTGAAGCTGCCCAGGCCGAAGTCCCGCATGTGAATGATCGCGGGCTGTTCGCCGATGCCGCTGACAACGATCTCGCCGGGGACTTGTTGCAAGACTTCGCAGAGATAGTTGTCGTGCGAAGGATCGTCGCGGACGACGGCATACTTGACCCAGCTGATCAGACCGTCGCGATGCAGTTTGCCGACGGTCAGCGGATCGAGCCAGCGGTCGTGCTTGAGATACAGCACGATCGGCCGGCCGTAGCGCTCGGCGAACAACCGCACGCCGCGAGCGATGCCGTTCGGATCGGCGATCTCGCGCTGCGGCAGAACCATCACGGTTGGGAACTCGAAATCGGCCAGTACTTCAGCCTGGTCCATCATCGTGCCGAAAGCGGGACCGACCGACGGGACCATCAGCGTGTTGGCGCCTGCGATATCGGTCAAGGTCGACAACAGGTGCGCGTACTCGCTCAGACGCACGTGATACAGGACCGCATTGCCGCCGTAGAGCAACGTCGAAATGCCGCCAGCCTCGAGATACCGCACCAAACGTTCGTTTTCGGAGCGATCGATCGTGAAATCGCTGCGACGGGCCAGTGGCGGAACCGCGATGACGCTACTGGCTAACCGGTCGGCAGTGATCGTTTCTGTATCCATGGGAAGTCTCGCTGGCGTCTCGCCGTCGTGATTTTTAGGAGGAGAAAAATCTTGTTCAAGTCGCCGCATCTCGGCCGCCTCGGCGCCAGCCATAGCGGACTGGCAAGCTGGCTGCGCCCGATCAAGAGGGGGGCGACTGCTGAAAGATAGCACAACCCGGTTGCTTCGGGCAGTGGACTTTGATCCCAGCGGCGAGCTTAAGCTTATTGGACTTTCGCTACTTGCAGAAGCGTCAGGACTGCTTCTGAAGACCCCTCACCCCCGGCCCTGGCCTGATAAAAACTGCGTCATGGTTTTGGTTAGCTACAACCAAGTCCCGTTGCGCATCGCAAAGGCACGGCGGCTCAGGGTCGCCCCGGAGGGGCCGTCGTAAGTAGCCCGGGGCGGAAGGACCGGGGACGAAACAGACCTATGGGTATTTTACAAACCGGAAGGGGGGGGGGATGGAGTG
>JBQCEI010000744.1:0-4107 GCA_051960375.1 Aureliella sp.
GCGTTCCTAAGGTACGTCAGCTCGTCAAGGACATCTTCGGCAAGGAACCTCACCAAGGGGTGAACCCGGACGAAGTCGTCGCCATCGGCGCTGCGATCCAGGGCAGCGTCTTGGCAGGCGATCGCAAGGACGTGCTGCTGTTGGACGTAACGCCGCTGACTCTCGGTATCGAAACCGAAGGTGGAGTCATGACGGCGCTAATCGAGCGCAACACCACGATTCCGACCGAACGCAAGAATACGTTCTCGACGGCAGCCGACGGGCAAACTGCGGTGACGGTCCGCGTCTTCCAGGGCGAACGCAAGATGGCCTCGCAGAACCGACTGCTCGGCGAGTTCAACCTCGAAGGCATTCCGCCGGCTCCGCGCGGCGTGCCGCAGATCGAAGTCAAATTCGACATCGACCAGAACGGCATTTTGAACGTGTCGGCTCGCGACGTCGGCACCGGCAAGCAAGCTTCGGTCAAGATCGAACAGAGCTCCGGTTTGTCGAAGGACGAGATCGAGCGCATGCGTCACGACGCCGAGGAACATGCCGAAGAAGACAAGCGGCAGTTCGAACTGGCCGAAGCCCGCAACAAGGCTCAGCACTTGATCTATCAGCTTGAAAAGCAGATGAAAGAAAATGCTGACAAGCTGACCGACAACGACCGCGAACCGCTGAACAAGGCGATCGAGAAGTTGCGCACGGCGACTGGCACCGATGATACGTCGGCCATCCGCAATGCGACCAACGAACTCGAACAAGCCGCTCAGGCGTTCGGCAAGGTCTTGTACGAACGAGCGGCTGCCACAGGCGGCGGCGACGGTTCAGCCGCTCAAGCCGGCGCGGCCTCCTCGGGCGGCGGCTCGGACGACGACGCCATCGACGCCGAGTTCGAAGTGAAGAGCTAAGCAAGTCGCACGTAGCTGCGAAACGCAAACTTAACAGCGGCGATCGAGGGCACTCCTCGGTCGCCGTTTTTTATTCCTCCGCGCTCTCCGCGCCTCCGCGGTAAAACCTCTTTTGTTTTTACCGCGGAGGCGCGGAGAGCGCGGAGAAAAAGGTTTAGACGCGCACAGAATGGCACCCGATTTCCTTAATACAGATGCGTCCGAGAATCAGAGTGCAATAATGGCACACTACGAGAGACACCGCTTGGTCCTGCCTCAGCTTCGGCTGACAACTCGCCTTGGCAAACTGGGAGCCCTGCCACTATGACATTTCGCTTTGAAAAACTGACTGTCAAATCGCAAGAAGCAATCGCGGCGGCTCAAAGCTCTGCCCAGGCGCAGGGGCATGCCGAGCTCGATTCGTTGCACGTGCTCCAGGCGCTGCTGGAGGACAACGAAGGAGTCGTCGTACCGCTGCTGAAAAAGATCGGCACCAACGTCGATCAGCTCCGCTCGATGTGCGACAGCGAACTCAAGCGACTGCCGAAGGTTTCCGGCGGCCGAGCTCCGGGACTCAGCCCAGGACTCAACTCGGCGCTCGAAGCGGCGGCCCAAACGGCCGACGATATGAAGGACGAATTTGTCAGCACCGAACACTTGTTGCTCGGCCTGATCAAGACGCCCAGCTGCAAAGCCAATCAACTGCTCAAGCTCAACGGCTTGAATGAAAAAGACGTTCTCCAAGCACTTCAAACCATTCGAGGCTCGGCCCGCGTGACTGACCAAAACCCAGAAGGCAAATTCAACGCACTTGAAAAATACGGCATCGACCTGATCGACCTGGCATCGAATAACAAGCTCGACCCGGTCATCGGCCGCGACAACGAAATCCGACGCGTGATCCAAGTGCTCTCGCGCCGCACCAAGAACAACCCCGTGCTCATCGGCGAACCGGGCGTCGGCAAGACGGCCATCGTCGAAGGGCTGGCCCTGCGCATCGTTCAAGGCGACGTGCCGCAGAGCCTCAAGAACAAACGCGTCATCGCGCTCGACATGGGCGCTCTCATTGCCGGCACCAAGTTCCGTGGCGAGTTCGAAGAGCGACTCAAGGCGGTCTTGCGCGAAGTGAAAGACGCTGGCGGCAACGTGATCCTGTTCATCGACGAACTGCACACGGTCGTCGGAGCCGGCGCGGCCGAGGGTGCCAGCGACGCTGCCAACTTGCTCAAGCCCGAACTGGCGCGCGGTCAGCTCCGCTGCATCGGCGCTACGACGCTCGACGAGTACCGCAAGCATGTCGAGAAAGACGCCGCGCTCGAACGCCGCTTCCAACCGGTCTACGTCGGCGAGCCGTCGGTCGAAGACACGATCACGATTCTGCGCGGTCTCAAGCCGCGCTACGAAGCGCATCATGGCGTTAAGATCCGCGATTCGGCACTGGTGGCTGCGGCCAATCTGTCCAATCGCTATATCACCGACCGCTTCCTGCCCGACAAGGCGATCGACCTGGTCGACGAAGCGGCCAGCCGTTTGGCGATGGAGCGAGAGAGCGTGCCGGCGGAAATCGACAGCGTGCAGCGCCGTTTGCGACAGCTCGAACTGGCTCAGCGGCAATTGACCGAGGAGGCCGACGAGTCGACCGACGAGCATCTGCATGAGATCGAAGAAGAAATGGAGAAGCTGCAAAAGGAGCTGGCCAGCCTGCGCGAACAGTGGGAAGCCGAAAAGCTGGGCCTGAGCGACGTCGCCTCGGTTCGCAAACAGCTCGACCAGCTCGAAGCCGATTTCCGCAGCCTAGAAAACTCGATCAAGGAGAAGCAATCGAGCGGCCTGCCCGTGCCCGAAGCCGACTACCAGAAACTGTTCGAGCTCGATAAGACGCGTCAGCAACTGCGCACCCAGATCGACAGCGAAGAACAAGCGGCAGCTCCGCAAGCGAGCGAGCGCAAGCTGCTCCGCACGGAGGTGACCGCCGACGAGATCGCGTCAGTGGTGAGCAACTGGACTGGCATCCCGGTCAGCCGCATGATGGAGACCGAGCGAGCCAAGCTGATCGTGCTCGAAGAACGTCTGCATCAACGCGTCATCGGTCAGGATAGCGCCGTCGAAGCGGTCGCCAACGCGGTCCGCCGCAGCCGCAGCGGTCTGCAAGATGTCAATCGTCCGATCGGTTCGTTCCTGTTCCTTGGCCCCACCGGTGTCGGCAAGACCGAGCTGTGCAAGGCGCTGGCCGAAGTGCTGTTCGACGACGAAACCGCGATGGTGCGACTGGACATGAGCGAATTCATGGAACGGCATTCGGTCAGCCGCATGATCGGAGCCCCTCCGGGATATGTCGGCTACGAAGAAGGTGGCAAGCTGACCGAAGCGGTCCGCCGCCGTCCCTACAGCGTGATCCTGCTCGACGAAATCGAAAAGGCGCACCAGGACGTGTTCAACGTGCTGCTGCAGGTGCTGGACGACGGCCGCCTGACCGACGGCCAGGGGCACACCGTCGACTTCACCAACACGGTGATCGTCATGACGAGCAACATCGGCAGCCAGATCATCCAGAAGCTGACTGAGGAAGACGCGGGCCAGGATGAGATCCAGAACGCGGTCAAGGAAGCTCTGCAGGCGCGATTCCTGCCCGAGTTCCTCAACCGCATCGACGACATGATCGTCTTCGAACCGCTGCGGCGCGATCAGATCCACAACATCGTTCGCCTGCAAGTGAATCGACTGGAGAAACAGCTGGCGGCTAACAACATTGACATGGAGATCACCGAGCGAGCCATCCAGGCGATCGCCAACGAAGGTTACGACCCAGCCTACGGGGCTCGACCTTTGAAGCGAGTCATCCAGCGGCGCATTCAAAACCCGCTGGCGACCGAGCTCTTGAAAGGTCACATCGCCGAAGGAGGCCGTGTCCGGATCGATTACGTCGACGGCAACTTTGTCTTCGAACCAGCCGGCGCCCGGGAACTCGAACCAGCCCGCAGCTAAGCGATATCGATTGCGAGTCGCGAAGCGACGGCACGATTAGCCTGGGACGCAAGTCCCAGGTGCCGCGAGCCATTCCTCCCACACTCGCGCATTTCCGAAATAGCTATTCACCGACGCATCCACACGCCCTGTTGTTGGTGCGGCCGAAACGTTAGCGCGGCTTCGGAAGACCCCTCCCCCCCCGACCCCTCTCCCCGAAGCGGGGCGAGGGGAGAGAAGATTCAATCGGGCGAGCCGCGGCGCATTCCTT
>JBQCEI010000745.1:0-2019 GCA_051960375.1 Aureliella sp.
TAACTGCTGAAGAAATGGACGTTTCCCCTAGAAAAGTGCAGGAATTAGGCGTTTCCTACTCGTCGTATAGGGCGGGTTAATGAATGAATGAAAAAACCCAAACAACAAGCACGAGGTGCCTGATGAGTTTGTAACTCTATAGGGCTGAGTAGTAGATAGATAACTTGACCACCCGGTGAAATCCGTGGGCTCCACTTTTAGACGCGAGCCGCGGTCACCTCGTGAGACGCAACATGCGAGACGTCAGGCGAGAACGCTACTGCTGAGGACAGACATGAAACCGCTGCGCCTGAGTGATGCGGCGATCGGACGGAGGAGCAGACCGACCGGTCGCTGGCCCGAGATATCAAATTTCCGAGCGATGGTCTGCCTGGCAGCGCTCCACTCAAGCTTGATGAAGAGCAACCGGTAAGAAACCCCTAAAGCCGGCAGCTCCGCTGCACTCGCGTGACGGTCAAAGAACTGCGGTTCGGCGGCTGGGATTGGAAGCTCGGCTTGCCGGCCGGATATCCCACGATGAGCACCTGCTGGTTGCATCCCTGGCTCTCTCGCGCCTACAGTTGCACCCGGTGACTAGTCGTTAGGTTTGTCGCCTTCGACCGACCAGTCCATCGCCGGATCCGCGTCGAGAATCGCGCCGGTCCAGTGTTCAAGGTTCTCCAGCCGGGCGGTGATTTCGTCCTCTGCGCCGAACCCGAGCCAGTGGGCCACGCGAGGTAGGTCGTTCCAGGCGAGCTCGATTGGGATGATTCGGCCGCTGCGATCGACCAGTTCGAAGGCGGTCGGTTCTGCTGGATCAACTACCGGATTTACCAGGCGGATAAACCTCAGTTCAGAAGTTTTGTTAATCATTTCTTTTGCAATCAAGGCGGTCTAGGGTAGTCTTTTAGTAAGGAGACATCGTCATGAAAATCGTCGCATACTACCGAGTATCAACCGATCGCCAGGGGCGCAGTGGCCTGGGCCTTGAAGCACAGCGGCTAGCGGTCCAACAGCTGGCCGCAAGCCGAAGTGCAACAATTGTTGCCGAGTTCACGGAGGTAGAGTCTGGTCGGAAAAACGATCGCCCGCAACTAGCGAGTGCCCTAAAAGCATGCAAAGCGGGAGGATTTACCCTCGTCGTGGCTAAATTAGACCGCCTAGCTCGCAATGTCCTCTTCACCGCGACGTTGATGGAGTCTGGTATCGAGTTTGTTGCATGCGATCTGCCTACCGCCAATCGTTTGACGATCCACATACTCGCTGCCGTGGCCGAAGAAGAGGCCCGCATGATAAGTCGCCGAACCAAAGATGCTCTGGCCGCCGCCAAGGCCAGGGGAGTGCTGCTGGGTTCAGCACGCCCCGGCCATTGGGAAGGGCGGGAACACTTGCGCGGGCGCGGCCGCAAGACTGCGTCAGAAGTATCGGCCACGCTGGTCGCACAAATGCGACAATTGCGTGCCGCAGGCAAGACTTTTCAAGCGATCGCTGACCTCCTCAACGCCCAGGGACACACGACAGCCGATGGCAAGTCGTGGTCCAAGTCACTGATTCATCGCTTCCTCAACCGACCAGAGCCGGCGGTTGCCTAACCTTAGAGGCTCAGCTTCTTCAAGGCTTGTTCTTTCGCCTCGCGCTTCTTGCGGGCGATGATCGATCGAGCCTCTCCCACTGTGCATTTGTGCGTGCGTGCATACTCTTCTGCCTCGGCCCACGCTCGCTTCGGCCCCTTGCCCTGCGGACCTGGTTTTTTCTGCTCTCTGGACCTCGATTCGGCCCGCGCGGCGACTGCTGGAGCCGCGTGCACCTCGCCGCCGGGGCGCGCATCGGCAATCCCAGACTTGACTGCTTCGAGCAACTCGCCCAGCGTGTCGCATGTCACCGGTATGCCCTGCACACTGAACTGGTACGGCATTCTGACCTCCGAAATGGGGTGCGAAACAGGTTTCGACGAGAAATTATAGGCCAGATCGTCGCGTCAAGCCGCCAAAACTTCTAAAAAACTAGCCGATGCCTAGTTTTCATGACCAAAACTTGCGG
>JBQCEI010000746.1:0-2432 GCA_051960375.1 Aureliella sp.
GTCGATAAGACGCTGGCTCGCAACGACGTGATGGCCGAGACGATCAAAATCGTTTCCAGCTCGCTGCTCGGCATGACGGTCGGCTGCGCGCAGTGCCACGATCACCGCTACGATCCCATTTCGCAGCTCGACTACTATCGCTTCCGAGCGATCTTCGAACCGGCGCTCGACACCAAGAACTGGCGCGGCAAATCAGCCCGTTTGGTCAGCATCCTCGCGCCGGCCGACCGCGAGCTGGCCGCTAAAGTCGATCGCGAACTGCAAGAGCTGACCGACCGCCAGAATGCGGAACTGGACTGCATTGTCGAGGAGATCTTCGATCGCGAAGTCGGCGAACTGCCCGAAGAACTGCAGGCCAAAGCGATCGCAGCGCGACAGACCAAGCCAGACAAGCGCTCCGCCGAACAAACGCAGCTGATGAAAGAGCATCCGAGCCTAAACGTCAATCGCGGCAGCGCGTACTTGTACGACGGCAAGCGGTTGAACGACTTCAAGAAACGCTGGGCGGACCTGCGCAACAAAAAGCAGGCCGAACGCCCTGCCGATCAAGCGGTTGCTTGTCTGAGCGAAGTGCCGGGCAAGGTGCCGGCGACGCATCTGTTTTTCCGGGGCGATGTCAATCAACCGCGTCAGGAAGTCGAGCCAGCCGGGCTGAGCGTGCTGGAAGATCCGGCGGAAATCCCCAAGGATGACGAATACCTGCCGACCACGGGACGCCGATTGGCGCTGGCCAGGCATTTGACCCGCGGCGTGCATCCGCTGCTGACGCGCGTGCTGGTCAACCGCGTATGGATGCATCACTTCGGCCGCGGCATTGTGGCTTCGCCGGGCGACTTTGGAATCTTGGGCGAACGGCCGACGCATCCTGAACTGCTCGACTGGCTGGCCGTCGAACTGGTCGACGGGGGCTGGGATCTGAAGCACCTGCATCGCATGCTGGTCACCTCGGCCGCTTATCGGCAGGTGTCGATCAAGTCTAGCGAGGCGGCGGAGCGCGATCCGGAGAACCGCTTGCTAAGCCGGATGAGCGTCCGGCGACTGGAGGCCGAAGCGATTCGCGATGCGATGATCGATGTGGCCGGACTGAGGACCATGACGATGTTCGGACCGCCGGCGCCGGTCAATCCCGACGACGTCGGTCAAATCATCGTCGGCTCGGCGACGCGCGACGGCAACGGCATCATGGTCGCCAAACAGGGGGACGATCCCGAGCAATATCGCCGCAGCATCTACGTGCAGGTCCGTCGCTCGATGCCGCTCGGAATGCTCGAACCGTTCGATGTGGCGTCGATGGTTCCCAACTGCGATCGCCGCACATCGTCGACCGTAACACCGCAAGCGCTGCTGATGATGAACAATCAAGTGACACTGCGCATCGCCGAGCGCTTCGCCCAGCGCGTCATCCGCGACTGCGGCGACGATGTCCAGCAGCAGATTAGCCGCGCGATGGTGCTCGCCTTGGGCGCCGAGCCATCGGAAGCTCAAGTGGCGGGCGCCCAAGAGTTTTTGAAAGTGCAGCGCGAGTATTTTGAAGGACTCCAAGCCGCTGCCGCGTCGACTGAAGAAGCCAAACCCGCCAGCGGCAAGGCGCCGGCCAAGAAGCAGCCCGAGAAGCCGGCGGAACTCTCGCCGCCGGAGCAAGCTCTGGCCCTTCTGTGCCAGGCGATCCTATCGTCCAACCAGTTCCTTTACGTAGACTAAACCATGCATCGCATTCGATCGGCAGCTTGCGGCTCGCGGCGTCATTTTCTCATGCAGCAGGCGTTCAGCCTCAGCTCGGTGGCGCTCGCCTGGTTGCTCCAGCAAGACGGTTTATTGGCTGAACCGAAGAAACCGGAAATGGCCAAAACCAATTTCGATCTGAAGCCCAAGCCGCCTCAGTTCCAGCCGCAAGCCACCGCCATGATCTCGATGTTCATGCAAGGCGGTCCGTCGCACCTCGACTTGTGCGATCGCAAGCCGGAACTCGAGAAGAACCATCTCAAAACTTTCAAAGGCGACATCAAGTACGACAACGCCGCGGAGTCGTCAGCCAAGCTGTGGTCGGGTCCGTGGAAGTGGCAGCGGCATGGCGAGTGCGGCATGGAGCTGAGCAATCTGGTGCCCCACCTCGGCTCAATCGCCGACGACATCACGCTCGTGCGTTCCATGCACACGGGGGTCAACAACCACGGCCAATCGATCTACGCGATGCACCACGGCCGCACCGCCGCCGGCCGGCCGGTG
This sequence comes from Aureliella sp., assembly GCA_051960375.1. Classification (GTDB taxonomy): domain Bacteria; phylum Planctomycetota; class Planctomycetia; order Pirellulales; family Pirellulaceae; genus Aureliella. The sequence goes on from JBQCEI010000746.1 coordinate 2,227, forward strand.
GTCGGTTCGTGGCTCACCTACGCGCTGGGCAGCGAGAGCCAAGAGCTGCCGGCCTTTGTCGTGTTGACCGATCCGGGCGGATTGCCGGTGCTCGGGACCGATTGCTGGTCGAACGGTTGGCTCCCCTCGCTCTACCAAGGCACCGTTGCGCGGCCGACGGAACCGCGGATTTTGAATCTCGACCCGCCGAGCAAACTGGCCGGCCG
>JBQCEI010000747.1:0-2300 GCA_051960375.1 Aureliella sp.
ACCAAGATTTCGGTCAGCGTCGACAAGAACACCAACTCGCTGGTCGTCATGGCGCAACCGCAGGACATTGCTCTGATCCATGAATTGGTAGCCCAGCTGGACGTCGCTGGCGGCGATGTCGAAGAACAAATCGAAGTCGTCTCGCTGACCGGGACGAACTTGAACGTAGACATGATCGACACGGCCCTGAAAGGCGTTTTGGGGGCGAAGGCCCGCACCAACAACAGCAGTAGCAGCAGCGGCAGCAACAGTTCGAGCTCGCCGCAGAGCAGTAGTGACAACAACCGCAGCAGCAGCGATTCGGATCAAGCCCGGCGGACCGCCGAGTTCTACCAGCAGCTGCGCGAACGTTTCCAAGGGGGCAGCTCGTCGGGGCGCAGCTTCGGTGGCCCTCCCGGCGGGTTTGGTGGCTTTGGCGGCTTCCGCGGTGCCCCCAGCGGCGGAAGTTCTAGTGGACGAGGAAGGTAATTCGATATGGTGATGCTGGAAGCTGGCGAAATCCTGATGCGTCGTGGTCTGCTCGACGCGCAGCAGCTGGATAAACTTCGTGACGGCGGCTCGCGCAACATCGTCGACACGGCCATCCAACAGGGGATCGTGCAAGAGGAGCCGGCCCTGCGCGCTCTGGGCGACGAACTGGGTATGGAATTCGTCGACCTCCGCGAAGCTGCTGTCGATCTGGAGCTGATCAAAAGCTTTCCGCAGAAATTGATCTACCGTCACTCGCTCTTTCCGCTGCGGCGCGAGAATGGTTCGCTCGTGCTGGCCACCAGCGATCCGCTGGACGTGTACGCGTTGGACGAAGCCAGCGCGGCGACCGGCCTGACGATCATTCCCGTGGTCAGCGAGCGGGCCGAGATCGCCCGCCTGGTGAAAAAGCACTTGGGCGTCGGCTCCGAAACGGTCGAAGGCTTGCTGGCCGCCCGCAGCGACGACGAAGAGATCCAACTGCTCGAGGAACTGCAGACCGACGGCAGCGAACTGAGCGAGATGGCTCAGTAAGCCTCGGTGGTGCGGCTGGTAAATTATATTTTGGTCTAAGCAATCGACTCGCGGGCCAGCGACGTGCACGTCGAATCCCAGGGCTCGGGGTTGGTGATTCGCTACCGCATCGACGGCATTCTGCACACGCAGCCGGTTCCGCCCGAGATTAATCGCTTCCAGGCGGCGATCATCAGCCGCCTGAAGATTATGGCGCGATTGAATATCGCCGAGAAACGCTTGCCCCAAGACGGCCGTATCAAGTTGAAAGTCCACGGACGCGAGATCGACATTCGTCTGTCGGTCATTCCGATGATCCACGGCGAGAGCCTGGTAATGCGTATTTTGGACAAGGGGGCGATGAAGTTCGACCTCCGCAGCCTCGGCATGGAAGAACACACGTATCGAATTTTCAGCGAATTGATCCGCCTGCCGCACGGCATCGTGCTGGTTACTGGGCCGACCGGTTCAGGCAAGACGACCACGCTCTACAGCTCGCTGATCGAGATCAAGAGCGACGAAAACAAGATCATCACCACCGAGGACCCGGTCGAATACCAGCTCGACGGCATCAACCAAATTCAGGTGCACTCGAAGATCGGCTTGACGTTCGCGGCGTCACTGCGAAGCATTTTGCGCCACGACCCGGATATCGTACTGGTCGGTGAAATCCGCGACGCGGAGACGGCAGAAAATGCGATTCAAGCTTCGCTGACCGGGCACTTGGTTTTCAGCACCTTGCATACCAACGACGCGGCCGGCGCCTACACGCGTATCGTCGACATGGGCATCGAGCCCTTCCTGGTCGCCAGTACCGTCGAAGGGGTCATGGCGCAGCGGCTGGTGCGCCGGCTGTGCGCCGAGTGCAAACAAGAATACCAACCGTCGCGCGACGAACTGCCGAACGATTTCCCCTGGGATGAGCTGGGCGATCGGCCGCTCTATCGCTCGGTCGGTTGCCGGACCTGCCGCAATGTCGGTTACACCGGACGGTTCGGTATCTATGAACTGATGGTGACCACTGAAGACATCCGACAGTTGGCGCACGATCGCGTCAGCAGCTGGACAATCAAACAAGCGGCCCTCAAGCAGGGCATGCGGACCTTGCGCATGGACGCTTGGGCCAAAGCCATCCAGGGCCGCACCAGCGTCGACGAAGTGATCCGCGTCACCAAGGGTGACCGCATCGGATGATCGACGCCCCGCCTTACCGACTCGCTCGGCGCACTTGAGCAGGCGCTGCCGGCTGAAAAGCGACTCGGCTCGGCTCGGCTGGCGTCGAGCACTGCAGTAGAAAAATGGTAGAACGACCGTCATCG
>JBQCEI010000748.1:0-6201 GCA_051960375.1 Aureliella sp.
TGAACCCAGTGGTTGGGGCTTGGAACTATTTGTTCTGGCCCGAATCGAGCCCGATTGATGTGCCTCCGTTGGAGCCCGTAAGCGACTTGCGACCGGTTGTCCCGGCAATGATGGCTCTTGCCGTCGCGTTGTGCCTTTGGCAGTCTGTACAGACCGTGGAAGCGTTCAGCCGTTCGGACGCTGTTCAACCCGTGGCCAATGCTCGCCAAGAACCCTTTATGGCGGTGCCTAATACGATTCCCAATAGCCAAGTGAAGAGCTTCACGCAGGTTAGTCACGAGCACGTCCAGGGTACGATCGACACGCCAATGGGCGAGAACGGCGACGTGTGGCGCGGAATCGTCGCCGGAGTACCAGTGACCATAGCGCTCAATCAACCTTATCCAGCTTGGCACGATCTCACGCTGTGTTACCGCGGAACCGGATGGCAGCTCAATGACCGACAAAACGTGATTGCCGTCGATAGTGAGGATCGCGATTGGGACTATACCATATCGCGCTGGTTAACCGATCGCGGAACCTATGCATACGTCTGGTTCTGTGCCTTTGATGAACATGGTCAATACGTTGAAAGCCTAGACAGATCGCTGCTGAGTCGCTTGCGTTCTCGAGCCAACGGAGGCAAGCCAATCGCTCATGGTCGAATCGCCATGGTGCAAATGGTCGTAGATGCCGATTCGTCGCTGCCGCCTGACGTCATGGATGCGCTGGCTCAGGCGTTTCTCGACAGCAGGCAGTTCCTTGTCTCGATGGTACGGCGGAAGCCGCAGGAATGATGTGAGCGCCTACGGGCGAGAGCGAGGATGCTCGTTCCAAAGGAAGTAGCTCATCAAGTATCACATCGCAGTCCGTTGAATTGATCAGCCGGCATGCGGTAGCGTTGTTGCTTACCCCAAACCGCGGGCTACCGCCCGGCGGCTGATGTTAACAGGCGGACACTGATTTTTTCAAACGGCTGATAAGATAGGACGCGTTGAATCGTGGGTTATAGAGGCAAGAAATCCAATCGGCTATATCGATACTGGTTTGCCGACCGCGGCATCGGCAAAGGTTCGCGGGCGGCGGCGGTTGGTCGGTGGCTGGTGCTGCAGCCGCTTTGGAAGAATGCGGCCAAGTCGACGAAACGTTTCTTTGCGTTCGATGCGCCTGAATGGTCGAAGGGGATTGGGCGGATCGTCTACTCGCCCTCGACAAAGTACCGCTGGCATGACTATGTCAATCCGATCTACTGGATCACTTGGGCGGTTGGTTTTGCTTACGCTTGGCTGATCTCGCGCCCCTACATGAGCCTAGGGCCTGGGGTGCCAGCCATGGTGGCGATGGTGGTGCTGGGCATTTTTCTCTTTCGCCAGCACTATGAGCGCAGCAACTGGCGGGATGCGGCTTATCGCGAGCATCTCTCTTACGCTCTTGCTCGCGAGGACAATGAGACCGCGCGGGTGGCGCTGATGAATCTGGTGGCGAATAACCCGCACCAGGTCGAGTATCGCGTCCAGCAGGCTTTGCTTGAGGAGAAGCTCGGGCATGAAGAAGCGGCGGTTAGGGCGATGACCTCGTTGGCGCTTGGCAAAGAGAGCTCCGCTGCTGCATATTGGCTGGTGAAGAAGCAGTTTGCGCTCGAGGATCTCGGCGAGTGGACTCCTGAGAAGCATAAGCAGTTCCAGCATCTGATGGCTATCGTATTCAAAGGAGTGCGCGGTCAAACGGAAGTGGCCGCTCGGACGTTGATGGCTCAGTACTACCTGGCGATCAATGTGCCCACCGAAGCCCTGCGCATGCTCGAAGCCGTGGCTAATAGGAACCAGGACTTGCTGCTCTTGACGGCGAACATCCATGCCCAGGTGGGCAACCATGACTCGGCTAAACTCTGGGGAGAGCGAGCGGCGCACTACTACGAGGAGAGGCTGCTGAAGGACCCGGAGTCAAAGGAGGATCGGCTCAATCTCGCCAAGGCAATGATGCTGTTGAATCGCGAGGAGGAGACCGCCCGAATGCTGGGCGAATCCTATAAGCTCATGGGGGACGACAGGTTCTTGCAGGCCAGCGGCGAGGCTTATGCCCTGTGGGCTAATCGCATCGCGATCACGGAACCCAGGACGCCTGAAAATCTCATTCGACGTTTGCGGCTGCTCAAGCAGGCGATCGATGCAGCTCCGAAGAGCGCCGTCGTGCTCGACTCGCTCATCCAGGCCGCGATCCAGTGCGCCGAGGTGAGCGATGATCAAGTGCAGACGCTCCGCGAAGGGTTACTGCAGAGCCTCGACAGCCAGAGCGTTCATTTCGTCCAAGGGACGGTCGATCTGCTGCGGGGTGATGTCGAACAAGCCAACGCGCACTTCGAGCGCATTTCGGACAACAATAAACTGCCCGGCGTGCTCAATAACATGGCGGTCGTGCTTTCCCAGCGCGAGAATCCCGATCTCGAAAAAGCGCTCAGCCTTTCCAATGCGGCGATCGAACGCCTGTCGGACTATCCGGCAATTCGCGAAACACGCGGCCAGATCCTCGTGAAGATGAAACGGTACAAGGAAGCGATCCCGGACCTGGAATTCGCCCTGCAGGACCGGCAGCTTGCCGGGCCGGTGCATCTTTCGCTTGCCGAGGCCTACGACGGGCTTGGGAAGAAGGAAATGGCTGAGGAGCACCAAGCGCTGGCGGATTTGATGCAAAACGAGCATAAATAAGGAGATGATATCGACAGCTTGGCGCTCGTGCTGGGAATAATTGAGGCGGTTTCAAACCTCGGCGGCACACATTCACTTGATCATCAGTCTCATGCGAAACAGGCAAGTTCAGCGATGTCAAACAGATTGAGGCCGAAGCACATTGCCGTTTTGGACCCTCTGCGCGGCTTGGCAGCGCTCGCCGTCTGTATATATCACTTCACAAACGGAAACAGTGACTTTCTGGTTTCGGGAGACCCTGTGAAATCCCTGGGCTCAGTGGGCTGGCTAGGGGTAGAAGCGTTCTTCGTTATATCAGGGTTTGTCGTTCCGTACTCTATGCATTGCAGAGGGTACCGAGTGAGCGAATGTCTGGATTTCTTTTTCCGTCGCTTAAAGAGGTTGGAGCCTCCATATGTGATTGCTATTTTGCTCGTGATCGCCTTGAATTGGGTCTCCTCTCTTGCCCCCGGGTTTCGCGGCTCTCCCGTTGAAGTTACATGGCCGCGGTTGCTCGCTCACTTCGGCTATCTAAATGCCTTCTGGGGTCTAGGGTGGCTCAATCCAGTGTTCTGGACTTTAGCTATTGAGTTTCAGTTCTATATTTTTATGGCCATTGCATATCCGCTGCTCCTGCATTGTAGGGGTTGGGTGCGAGTACTTAGTGTTGTTGTGTTGGTGATGGTTGGCTTTGGTGGCTTTAGTCCTGCAACGCTTCTGCATTGGCTGCCACTTTTTTTAATTGGAATCGTTACCTGCCAGTGGTATGTCGGGGGCCTTTCTGTCTTCCGCTATGCGTGCCTTCTGGGTATGATTGCCGCAATTTCATGGAAGACGGTTGGCGGTCCTGAGGCATTAATTGGAGTGTTTACTGCTCTTGCAATTTGCGCGGGGGCTGCGCGAAGTGTTCCTCGCTTGGCAGCACCCATCGCATTCTTGGGACCGATATCGTATTCTTTGTATCTCGTTCACGCACCAGTCGGTGGGCGGGTGATAAATCTTGCAACGCGGCTCCCCGAGTCGCCTGGAATAAGATACGTCGCTTTACTCGTGGCGATGCTCGTATCGGTGGCTTTCGCAGCGGTCTTCTGGTGGTTGGTCGAACGTCCGTCGCATCGTTGGGCTCGATCTGTTGCGCAACCTGGGCAGCAGAGGCCGTCGCTTGCGGCTACTCCAGAGAGCTAATGCTAATAACCTTGTAAACGCTGGCGGATTTGATCCGCCCCGCCAAGTAGATTAGCTAATCATCGAGACACCCAAGGCGCGAAGAAAAACCTGCAGGCCTGATGAAAGTTTCCTTATCCGATATCTGTTTGGGTGCGAGCCTGCTGGGATTGTTGCCGCTGTTGTTTGTGCAGTCGGTTCACCTGTGGGAGCGGCCGCATTTTCAGTTCTTTCCACTCGCCTGTGGGGCGCTGGTGGCGTTCGTGGCGATGCGCGGGGAGAGCGGCTCGGGGCTGTCGCGATGGCGGCGCGTGAGCGGGGTGACGGCTTGGGGGATTGGGCTGCTGGTTGGAGTAATGGCGGCGGTTGCGTTTTCGCCTTGGATGGGGCAGGTGGCGGCGATTTTGTGCGTCACCGGATGGGGGCTGCTGCGGCTGGAGGGAGTGCCATGGACTCGGTGGCTGGGGTGGACCAGTTTGATTTGGGTTACCCTGCCCTTGCCTGGGAGTTTTGATGCGCGCTTGGTCGGGCGGCTGCAAACGCTGTCGTCCGAGTCGGCGGGAGCGTTGCTCGATCTGATCGGGCTGGCTCATTTAAGGCAAGGCAATCTCATCGAGATTCGCGCGGGCAAGCTCTCCGTCGATGAAGCGTGCAGCGGTATCGACAGTCTCTAGTCGCTCGCGGCGATCGGACTGGTGATGGTGCTGTGGCAGAAGCGGTCGCTGGTGGTCGGGCTGCTGACGCTGGCGAGCGTGCCGCTTTGGGCTTGGTTTGGCAATGTGCTGCGGCTGGTCGTGATCGTGTGGTTGCTCGATCGCTGGGGAATTGACTTGTCGCACGGCTGGGCGCACACGCTGCTGGGCTTTGTCGTCTTTGCAATCTCCTCGGGCTGTCTCTTCCTGACGCTCGATGCCGCCGGGCACCTGTTCCGGCGGTTTTCGAAGAACGCACTGCCGCGCGACGATGAGCGTTGGCACCTCTGGTACAACCGGCTCGTCACTTTTCCCGACAAGCCGCCGCACTTGAAATCGGAACCTCCGAAGCCAGTCGCCACTGCAGCCTCCGGTTCGGCAGGTGCCTTCAGGTGGGCTAAGTTCGTGATGGCCGGCGTGGTGTTGGCGTCGTTGTTCGTGAGCAGCTTGAGCGTCTGGGCGATCGTGCGCAGCGGTGCCGCAAACAGTTTGGCTTTGCCGCACTATGATGTCGCCAAAGTCGATTCGGTCTTCACGGAAGCGGCGATGCCCGAGCGATTGCTCGGAGCGGAACGCATTGCGTTTCATCGCGAGCAGCGTTCACCGGACAGTTTCTTGGGCGAATACTCGAGGATCTGGCGCTACCGCACTGAACGAAGTGAGTTCTATCTGTCGGCCGATTTTCCGTTCCGCGGCTTCCATCCGTTGTGGGTGTGCTATACCAACGCGGGCAATACGCTCGACGGCGACCCGCAGAAGATGCAGCTGCCGAACGCGCCCGCATCGGCTGAGCCGAATGTTGGGTTTGCGAAGTTCAAGGACGACCTGGGGAGCACGTCGTATCTGTGGTTCATGCTGTTCGACGCCAGCGGCAAACCGGTGCACATGCGGCAGTATGAGGAGACGGTTGGCAATCAGTTGATGGATCGCTTCGCTCGCGGCAATGCGGTCGAGTTGGGGGCTGAGCCGATCACGTACCAGTTTCAGCTTTATCTGCAGAGCGGGCGTGATCTGCCGCAAGCGCAGCTGGATGAGTATCTGAAGATGTTTGCTGAGGCGCTGCCACATGCGGTGGAGCGGGTTCGGCAGCTCAATGCCGCTGCTGGCTTAAACGCAGAGACGCAGAGGTAGGGACGCAGAGGGCGCTGAGAGGATTACGCCTGCGGCGGCTTCGCTTCGGTCTTCGGGGCCGAGGCGGCGAAGGAGTGGAGGGCTAGCATGATGGCGCCGGTGACGAGGAGGCTGTCGGCGATGTTGAAGTTCGGCCAGGTGTATTCTTGGTAGCGGAATAGGATCCAGTCGCGGACGCCGCTGCGCCACTGGGGCGGGTAGCCCGGTTGGTACCACATGCCCAGGCGATCGTAGAGGTTGCCGATGATGCCCGACATCACGCAGCCCAGGGCCACGGTCAGCCACCAGCTGGCGATCGCTCGGAAGCGGGCTAGCCAAATCAGAATGCCGACACCGGCGAGCATCGAGAGGGCGGCGAAGACGACGCCGAAGCCCGCTCCCATGCCGAAGAGAGCTCCCTCGTTGACGGCTGTCTCGATGCCAACGTAGCCTTCGACAAGCCACCAGGGTGGCAGCTGGCCCGGGAGGCCGCGCCAAGCGAAGATCGCTTGCTTGGTCCACAGATCGAGCGCCGCGCCGCCCAAGGCGATCGAGCCAAAGGTCAGCCACTG
>JBQCEI010000749.1:0-2762 GCA_051960375.1 Aureliella sp.
CCCCGAAGGGGCAGCAACATAATAGCCTGGGGGGTGCTTCGCAGCTGGCGCTGCTGCGCTCTGCCCCAGGCTATTAGGTCGCTGCCCCCTTTGGGGCGAAGACGATTTCCGCGCGGCTGACAGATACAACCTTACAGCTCGCAATCCCATCGTTTCATGCCTTTCTTCCTTGTTGAGCAACAGAACGACCATGGCACTGAACGCCCAACGCCGTATCGTCGGAACCCTCTACGCCCGCGCTCCCTACATGTTTTGGGCACTGGTGTTGTTTTTGCTTTTGGGCTTTTTCCTTGCGCTCCGCGAGCTGCAAGTTATGGCGGTCGTGCGGGACGCGCTCGCATGCGGTGCGGTCACCGACGAGGCAGCGAGCCGAGTGGCTCTGGCGACCATGGCTACCAATGTAGGCGTGGTGTTGTTGATGATGCTCCTGCCGGGGCTCATGTTGATCGCAGCCGGTTGTCGCCTGATTGGGGACTGCCATGACAATCAAGCTCGGCTGCAGGCTGCGTTCAAATACTCGCTCCATCCGATGATCGTGACCGATCCGCGCGGCAAGATCGAAAGCGCAAGTCACTCGGTGAAGGCCGTGTTCGGCTGGTCTCCGGAAGAACTGGTCGGGCAGAACGTCACCGTGCTGATGCCCGCTTCCTTTCGCCGTTATCACGACGACAAAGTGGCGGCGCACTTGGCAACCGGACGCGAAACGCTCATTGGTAAACCGCGCGAACTGGAAGCGACGCGCCGCGATGGCACCACCTTCCCCTGCTATGTCACTCTGTGGAAGGCGCCGTTGCCTGCGCAGGGCAGCTATTTGCTGATCGCCATCATCAGCGATATCAGCGAGCAAAAAGCCAACGAAGCGCGGATCGCAGAATTGAACCAGCAAGTGCTGGTCGCGGCTCGGCAAGCGGGCAAAGCGGAGATCGCTACCAATGTGTTGCACAATGTCGGCAACGTGCTCAGCAGCGTCAACGTTTCTGCAGCGCTCCTGCGCGAAGGCCTGCAGGATGCCTGCTATCAAGATGTGAAGCGCGTGAGCGATTTGATCGAATCGCACGCGAGCGATTTGGCCGGGTTCATCGCCCAGGACTCACGCGGTCGGCATCTGTCTCGTTTTCTGCTCGAGCTGTTTAGTCAGTTGCGCGTCCAGCGTGACACGCTGGACCAAGAGCTTCGCTCGCTCGAAAAGTCGATCGACCATATTCGAGCGATTGTTCAGTCTCAGCAACAGTTCGCGAAAGGGATCTCGCGCGTGATCGAGGTGACCGACGTATCGGAAGTCGTTGCCGACGCGGTCCGGATTTGCGAAGCCTCTTTGGCCCATCATGGAATCGCCGTCGAGGTCTTCAGCTCACCCATGCCGAAGGTTCTGCTCGACAAACAGAAGTTTTTGCACATCATGGTCAACCTGATCGGCAATGCGCGGCACGCGTGCTTGGAATCGGTGTCAGCCGACAAGCGGGTTAAGATCTGGGTAGAGCGCAACGCCGATCAAGTATCAGTAAAGCTTCAAGACAACGGCGTCGGCATTGAACCGGCCATTATCAAACAGATTTTTAATCACGGCTTCACGACGCGCAAGGATGGCCATGGCTTCGGACTTCACAGCGTCGCACTGGCGATCGAAGAATCGTGCGGCCGCATCGAAGTGCACAGCGACGGAGCAGGGCAGGGAGCCACTTTCTGCATTACCATTCCGGTGGTGATGCCCACGCCCGAGACAAGTGGCGAATCGCATAAACCGCTCAGCCTTCTGCCGACGGTGCACACGCCGGAATAGTGGGTGTCACGCGCGAGCGCCGCAGGGAATCCGAGGGTATGTGCTTCTACAGGGGTTCACTCCAAGCGCAGAATTTGCGATCATCGCGTTGATCGTTGGAGTCTGCGCGCAGACGCCCGCAGTGATCGAAGCAGCCCGTTGAAAACAGTCGTCGGTCCATCAGTGCTCAGCTGGCTGCTTTTGTCACAGTCTGCCAGCGAACAAGGGCCGTGTTCTATGACTGATTCCGCAACTGCTAAACCTCCCGTCTATGTCGTCGATGACAACCGTGAGATGTGCGAGTCGATTCAAGGGACTCTCACGTCGGTCGGCTGCAACGTAGAGACATTCGACAATGGACCAGCTTGCTTGCAGGCCGTCCAATCGAAAACGCCGTCCTGCCTCGTCGTCGATCTGCTGATGCCGGGCATGACGGGGCTGCAGTTCTGCCGAGAGCTGTTTGCGATCCATCCCGACTCGGCGGTGGTGATGATCACCGGGCACGGCGATGTCAAGTCGGCGGTCGAGGCCATGAAGCTGGGCGTGCTCGATTTTCTCGAAAAGCCGTTCGGCCGCGAGCAACTGCTGGAAACAGTCAACCGCGGCATCGAACAAGCAGCCGCTCGACAGCGTCAGTGGGAGGAAGAGAACGAAGTCGCCGATCGCCTTGAATCGCTAACGCAGCGCGAGCGTGAAATCTTGGAATGTCTCTCCGACGGCATCGTTACCAAACAGATTGCCACCAAGCTGGGCATCAGCACTCGAACCGTGGACGTCCACCGCTCCAACATCGCCCAAAAGCTGAGAATCGATTCTCCATCGCAACTCACGCGCGTGATGTTCCTGCACCGCCGCCGCGAAGAGCGCCGAAGGGGGAGAGGTTAATGATCAGCTCAATCCGCCCCGGAGGGGCCGGCGTAGCTCCGTTGCACGGCCTACGCCGGCCCCTCCGGGGCGGACATTTCTTGCGCTCTCGCATTCCCGGGGCTTCCGCCCCGGGCTA
>JBQCEI010000750.1:0-2604 GCA_051960375.1 Aureliella sp.
TCGCCGCGGCTTCGCTTCCTTGATGTAAGCCAGCACTGAGTCGAGATCGTCGAGCGTCCAGAGCTGGAAAACGTTGTGGGCATCGCTGGGCAGAAACGCAGGCCGAAGCGGCAGCGAGCCGGTCGACAGGATCAACCGGTCGTAGGGCAGCGTGAACGACTCGCCGGTCTGATGGTCGATAGCGGTCACCGTGCGAGCCGCGCGATCGATATGGGTCGCTTCGCAGCCGGTGCGAACGTCGACTCGAAAGCGATTGTGGAACAGTTCGGGTGTGGCGACCAGCAGCTTCTTGCGCTCGACGATTTCGCCGCCCAGATAGTACGGCAGGCCGCAATTGGCGAACGAGACGGCCGGACCTTTTTCCAGGATGGTGATCTGGGCTGTCGCGTTAACTCGCCGCGCACGGGCGGCCGCGGTTGCCCCGCCTGCGACGCCGCCTACGATCACGATCCGCAATGGTGTATTCACTTGGCTCTTTCTCCGGGTCGATTGGTACTCCCTATTTTTTACCGCGGAGACGCGGAGAGCGCGGAGGGGGGCGCAAACCGCGGGCTAACGCCCGGCGGCTGATTACGACTGCTTGAGCCAGGCGAGCAGTTGTTTCCACTGGGTTCGGTCGGCTCGGGTCATCGAGGCAAAGCGCGGCTCGGATTCGGGTGGAATGCGGCTGAGCAACTGTTCGGCTTGAGTCAGCGTGCGGCGAGCTTGTTCGGCTTGCCCCAGGGCGCGGAAGCATTCGGAGATTTGCACCAGAGCTTCGAGCGCTTCGGGCTCGTTCATGAAGCGGTTGCCGACGTTGCGATATGCGTCGATGGCTTCTTCGTATCTTTCCAGTTCGAAGAGCACATCGGCCTCGCCGAAGAAACAATTGCGGAGCAACGCCTGAGCGGTCTCGGGAATCTTGGCGATCTCAGGAGCCTCGCCGATCGCTTCGCGGAGGTCGCGGTAGGCGGCTAGCGACGACTCGAGCAAGTGCCGTCGCTCTTGCAGCAGTCGCCGTCGCACGGCATCGATCGTGATCTGTCCCGAGTCGAGCATTTGCTTCGGAAACATGGCAGCCGAGCGATACGCGCGGCCGAGCGCATAGCGAGCTTCCAGCGAGCGTTTGTCCCCATCGAATCGAGCGACCGCTTCGCTGAGGCGCTCGGTGGCGGCGATGAAATCTTTGTTGCTCGTTTCGAGCTTTTTCAGCCGCTCGTTCCAGTCGTCCTTGTCGGCGAGCTGACCTTCCAGAAACAATTGATCGCCGCGGCGATAGATGACGTCGCCCAGTTCGAACAAGGAGTCCCGCCAAAGCTGGCTGTCGGGGCGGAGGCTGCCGTCGTACAAGTTTTTCATCAACGACTCGGTCGCTTCCTCGAGCTGCTGCTTCTCCACCAAAGCCCGAGCCATAACCAAGCGCACGTTGTAGGCCAGCGGGTGATCGGGATACTCGAACAGACAGCGTTGCAACGGCCGTACCGCTTCATCCCAACGGCCCGCGTTGAGATAGTTTTGTCCCAAAGCCAAAAGGCCGCGGGGCCGCTTCGGGCGTTCTTCGTATTCGAGATAGATCTTCAGCAGTTCGTTGGCTTGATCGAGTTCGCCCGCTTTGCGGTAGCACTCGGTCGCTTTCCAGACGATGCTCGGGTAATCGACGCTCCGCAGTTCCAGTTCGGCAAGTTTGCGGTACTTGTCGCCAGCCATTTTGTACTTGGCGTCGACATGCCGTCGCTGCTCTTCGCGACTGCGGGCGCTTGTCATACGCGGTTCGGCTTCCAACTTGGCTGCCCAGTCTTCGAACGTCTCGGCCTCCAGCCGCACAGCGTCCGAGGGTGGCAGTACCGGCGGCAGGCAATCGGCCAGTCGAATCGACTCTTCGAACTTGCCTTGTTCGCGCATGGCCCGGCCGAGCAACAACAGCCGTCGGCGCAGTTCGGGCAGCGGCACCCAACGCTCGTCATACCATTGCACGTCGCCCAGATCGTTGACTACATGCCGCGCCGTCTCCAGCGCATCGCCGAGCTCGCCATGCTCGAGCTGGATCTCGGCTTCGCTGATGCCCGCGGCAATCGATTCGGCCGATTGCGGATTGCGCTGGCGCACGCCGCTGAGCGTGCTGATCGCTTCGTTGATCCGCCCAAGATCACGCAGCGTCTCGCCGGTTAAATAAGCCGACATGCGACGCACGTTCGCGGGCGTGCCGGGGGCTTGCAGCACTTCGCGAAAATCGGCCAAGGCCTGTTCCAGCCGCGCTCGCCGCTCGGGATCGCTCTTCTCCAAGCGTTTGGACGACTCCAACTTCCAGCGCCCTCGACCGAGCTTGGCCGAGTAGTAATCGCGCGAGCCTGGATCGATCGTCGCCAGCAACTCCTCGCAGCGATCCCACTGGCCGTCGAGGAAGGTGACATGCGCGCGGTTGAGCGTGATGAGGTTGCGTTCGTGCTTGGCCAAGCCCGGTATTCGGTTCCACTGCTCGAGCAATTCCTCGGCCCGCTGGCGTTTGGGTGGCTGAAGCCGCAGGCACGCATCGACCATCATGTCGTAAGCGTCGCTGCGCTTTTCGGGCCATCCGGCCTCGACACCGGCAAGCGTATCGAGCGCCTTGTCCCACGCGTATGTGTT
>JBQCEI010000751.1:0-2418 GCA_051960375.1 Aureliella sp.
GATCGTCGATGCTCGCGAGGGCAAACTCGTGCGGCGCGTCGACCTGTTCAATGTGTCAAGCGCAAAGACCACCAAGCACGCCAAGAACAGCAACGCCAGCCCCACGCCGGTGATTGACGGCGAGCGAGTGTATGTTCACTTCGGTCATCTGGGCACTGCCTGCACGACGCTCGACGGCGAAATCGTCTGGCGCAATGACAAGCTCGATTATCCGCCGGTGCATGGCAACGGTGGATCGCCGGTCGTCGTCGGCCGCTCGCTGATTTTCTCCGAGGACGGAGCGAAGGAAGCCAAAGTTTTGGCGCTCGATACGGCGACCGGCGAAGTGCGCTGGGAAACGCCGCGCGACGTCGAAGCCTCGAAGAAGTTTTCGTTCGGCACGCCGCTGGTTCTGAATGTAAACGGCCAGCAACAGGTCATCATTCCTGGCTCGAACGTGGTGCAAAGCCTCGATCCGGAAACGGGCAATGAATTTTGGCGCGTGCGCTATGAAGGCTACAGCGTAATCCCGCGGCCGATCTTGGCCGACGGCCTGGTGATGGTTTGCACTGGTTACGATCGGCCATCGCTGCTGGCGATTCGGCCCGACGGCAAAGGAGACGTGACCGATACGCATGTCGTGTGGAAGACGGACGTCGCCGTGCCGCACACGCCGAGCCTCTGCACGCACAAAGGGTTGCTGTTCATGGTCAGCGACAAAGGCATCGCCAGTTGCCTGGAAGCGGCCACCGGCAAAGAGGTCTGGAAGGAGCGCATCGGCGGCAACTTTTCCGCTTCGCCGCTATTGGCCGGTGATGTGATCTATTTGCTGAGCGAAGAAGGCGATGCGACGGTGATCAAAGCTGATCGCGAGTTTAGCCGCATCGCTCGCAATCGGCTCGGCGAACGCACCTTGGCTTCGATGGCCGTGGTCGATCACGATTTGCTGATTCGATCGGCGGTGGCGCTTTATCGCATTACCAAGTAGCGACGGCGAAGAAGTTTTACCGCGGAGGACGCAGAGAGCGCGGAGATCGCAGAGAGCGAATAAGGGGCGGCAGAGAAAAACTGCCGCCCCTTAGTGTTTCGCTTCAGTTCGTTCGCTACCGCACGGTTGAGCCGTTGCCGCTGGCGCGGGCGGTTTGCGGGAGTTCGCCGACGAAGACCTTCGGATCGTCGACGATCCAGGGAGTCGTCCAGGTGTGTCCGTCGTCACCGTTGACCACGTTGTAGAAGAACGTGCGGAAGCGTTCGCAGCGGTAGCCGTACGGGAACTGCGACGTGATGTAGTCCTGTTCGGTCAGATCTTCGACGCCCGGTCGAGCGTAGTAGTGCACCATGCCATCGGGCGTGAACGACATGCCGAGCGTCCACCAACCGGTTTGCGTAATCTGTGGACCTTTGAAGTCGCCTCCGTTGCGAGCAGCCCGCACGCGGAAGTAGGCGTAGTCGTGCGGCTTGCCGGTCTGATGTTTGCTTTCGAGCACGATGAACAGACCGGGCCAGTAGACTTCGTTCTCTTCCTGCTTGGATGTGAACAGGAAGACCTGCTTCTCGCTCATCTTCGTCGTTTCGACCGCGGCGCGGAAGGCGAAGTGCGGACCGGTGCGCTTTTCCCATTCAGCGATCGGTGGCAAGAAGACGCGCGTGGTGACGCTGGGAGTCTTCGAGACGCTGATCGGGCCGCCGATGCGGTACTGCACGTTGGCGATGAAGTCTTCTTGGTGCATCGTGTGGCTGGGGCGGTTCGGGATGCCCGTGTAGAGCGACTGCATCAGCAGCGAGCCTTGGCTGCCCGAGATGCCTCCTTCGGGCGTCGGCACGCGCTTGACGACGTCGGGCTGGCCACGCTTGATGCCTTCGTACCAGCGTCCGTTGGTCGACTTGCCCAACGGATTGTTCTGCATCTCGTTAATGTCTTCGGTGCTTTTCGGGTTATTGAATACGTAACCCCAGTTGGGATCTTCGAAGTCGTCGCCCACTTGCGTCAGCTCGACTCCCGATCCGGGCACGATCGGGCGCTGGGCCCACGAGGTCGTACCCAGTCCCGCACAGCTCAAGCCGACCGCTAAGGCCTGCAACCACAATGAGAATCGCATGGCGAGTTCCTTTTTCGGCAAAGTGATAAGTCAGGTAACTTTATCGGCTAGCCGCGCCGGCAAGTTTGGCAAATGCGGAATCTCTTTCCCGCTGCAGACGGATTGGTCTGTCCGACCGGGTGGTTAACTCGCTGCAGTCTGCGCCGGTTGCCAGGTCCACTTGTCATCGAGGCCCAATCGAACGTAGGATCGTTGCTGGAAACCAGCACATCTTCGCGGCTTCGCGCCCTAGCGTGTTGCAAGAAAAATCCGGGCTCAACCCAATAAGCGTAACCCCGCACCTTTAATTGCGGGGAAAAGGAACCCAGTGGCCGCAAACCCCCAGAAGCGTTGGGGAGAG
>JBQCEI010000752.1:0-2766 GCA_051960375.1 Aureliella sp.
GTACTGGTCCGCCCGGGCGGGCCCGGGTTTGCTCGGCGGCCCCCCTGCCCCGGCCCCCGCGGGGGGGGAAAGGCCGGGGCGCATCCCGGGGCCCGGGGGGTGCCGCCCGGGGATACTAACGCCGGCCCCTCCGGGGCGTTTTTCAGCGACAGGCTGCCCCGGCACAAAAATCACTCCTTCCAAGTCAGCCAGCGCAAATAGTTCGTGTAGCGCTGATGCAAGTACTTGAGCTTCAGCACGTCGTCGTACATGTGGCCGTAGAATTTGCGCGAACCGCTCCACTGGTTCAGGATGCGTTCGATTTCGGTCAAGCGATTGCGCACTTCGCGCTGCTCGAGTCCGTCGAGCCCCTTTTCGAATTGTTCGCTGAGCCGCTGAACGGGATCGTCGCGATCGAGTTGCAACCGATCGTATTCGGCGCAGGCCATATCGAACATGCGGCGAATCCAACCCACTTTATCGCTGCGGAGCGCCGCGTTACCAGGCATTTCGAAGAACGGGCAGTCGGGATCCTGGACCAGCTTGTCATGCAGCACGAAGGGAATCAGCTGTCGCACATCTTCGAGCTGAACTTCGCTCTCGCCTCGGAAGTATGCCATGGCTTTGATGAACGTCAGCGTTGTCATCAAGGCCCGCACCGAGAGGCCGTTCTTGGTTTGCGCGCCGATGTCCTTCTGCTTGTCTTTGCCGCTCTCGCCGCCAGCCAGCTGATGCCAGTCCACCCCGGCGAGTTTTCCGGTGTCCTTGGTTTTGTACTCGAACTGCGAAGCGGCCGACTCGAGGTACTCGAACTGGCTAGCGAAGAACTCCAGCCGCCGCAGGATCGCTGGCGGAACGACGACGCGGCGGATCTCCTGTTCGATCCGATTCTGTTCTTCTTCGGTGAAGACGATCTGCGAGGGAACGATCTCTTCGGGACGCACACCCGATTCAATGCGATCGAGCAGTTCGCCGAGGAACCGCGAGTTGAAATGCAAAGCCTTGACGACGATGTCGATGCGATCGCGAAGGGCTTCGATCACTTGGTAAGTGCCGCCGCCGGCATCATCGTTGGCAGTGAGGTACCAGGCTGAGTGGGGACATTCGAACGTCTGATCGTACAGTTCGGCATAGTTGTCAGCCATCAGCGTCAGCAGCGCCGACTGAGTGCGCGTCGGGATGCGGTTGTACTCGTCGATGATCTTGACGCGCATGCTCAACCACTTTCGCCAGGCGATCCCGATTTGATCGAGGCTTTGAGCTTTGACGATGTCGCTTGGGAGCGGACTGCCGATCAGGTCGGCGATCGTCATCTGCGGCTGGCCTTTCTGAATGGCTCGCCGGACTTCGCGAATCGGATAGCCAGCCAGGATGCCCATCAGGATCGCGCTGGTCGTCTTGCCGCGGCCGGGCCCGCCGACCAGCAAGCACTTGGCGCGGACGGCGAAGGTCAGCAGCGGCAGCAGGATGAAACTGCAGTAGCTCTGACCTGAGGGCAATACGACCCGATCGCGGCGATCGCCGAACTCGAAGACTTGCGACGGACCTTGCTGGTATTCGATGTCGTAAAACGGACTGATGACCGCGTGATTGACGATCCAGAAGTAAGCTTGCCGCAGCTTTTCATCCAGCGGCAGCCCCTGGCCATCGACGCTCTCTTGCAAAGCGACGGGGCCGCGGTACAGCTGGGCGATGTCGAACTCCTTGATCGCCGCAGCCGGCCGGGGATTGGTCGGAGCCTGCGAGACTCGCTGCAGGATCTGTTTGAACACGGCCTGGATCCTTGTTGGAAATTTCTCGTTCGAGTTTTTTACCGCGGAGGACGCGGAGAGCGCGGAGAAGATATATTTCGATCCTCGCTTACGCGCTCGAATTTATCGAACATGTGTGTCGCGTGGCAATCGCGGCAAGCGGCAATCGGCGCGGCCGCGCGGCGCTCGGCGAGCATTTGGGGCAGATCTGTGATTTGATGACCTGCGGTTAGTTGCGTCATTGTGACCGAACATGAGCGACTGGTGAAACTGCACGGGCTTACTTGCCCTGCTTCGTCGACGAACAGAAACCGCGTTCCTGGCCGGCAGTCTTCGATCGGCATGCGACGGCCAGCAGTCGTAGCCGCGATGCGACTCAGATAGTGATCGCTGCCGGCGATGCGCACACCGTGCGAGGAAAACTCCTCGCGCAGCTTCGGCAATTCGGCGCGAAACGCCGCTACTTGCTCAGGCAGCAAGCAGTTCTCGGGATAAAATTCGGGGCGATCGTTGCCCCCCAACTGATTGAAGGTGACTTCATTGACGCCCCAGGCGATGAGTTCACGGCATGCGCCTGCAAAATGAGCGATGTTGGAACGCATGAGCACCATGTTGACGCGGATCCACAACGTGCCACTGCTATCCTCTTCGCGCAAACGCTGGCAGCTTTCCCGCAATCGCATGTAACCGCCAGGCCGTTGACGGACCGCGTCGTGATCGGCAGCCAGACCATCGACGCTGAGCGTGAGCTGGTCGAAGCGCAGCTTGGTTTGCTGCCGGATCTGCTGGCTTGCCAGAGCGTTGCCGTTGGTAGTGATACCCAGCGACAGGCCATATTGCCTCTGAAACCGCTCTGAGACAGGCCACAACTGCGACCACTGATACGGCTCGCCACCCAGCCACGAGACGAGCACCGGCCGGCCAGTAGCGGTTTGAAACTCGCTGAGAGCTTGCCCGAACGCGAGCAACTGGTCAGCGTCGATCTCGCGCCGCGGCAGCAGCACCTCGCGACTGAATCCGCAGTAACGACAGGCCA
>JBQCEI010000753.1:0-3053 GCA_051960375.1 Aureliella sp.
GATGTCGCGGTCGATGTACTCGGTCGCCTTGGCATCGATCAGGACTTCGGATTCTTCGGGCAAGCTGTCGAGGGTGGTCCGTAGCGAGGCGCGATTGAGAAACGTCACCTGTTGGCCGAGCTTCAAACGAATGATCTCGCCGGCGACGTGGCGCTCCTGGCGATATAGGAAAGGCATCTGCACGTTCTTGCGAAGCACGAAGAAAATGCCGACCGCCAGACCGATCAGCACACCGATCAACAGATCGGTAAACAGGATGGCTACGATCGTTACGACGAAGGGCAAGAACTGATTAAAGCCCCGCTGGTAGAACTCGCGAAACGTTTTCAGGCTGGCGAGTTTGTAACCGGTGTACAAAAGGATCGCGGCCAGAGCGGCCAGCGGGATTTGATTGAGCAGCATCGGAATCAATACCACGCAGCCGGCGATCAAGATGCCGTGGATGATGGCCGACTTGCGCGATGCGGCACCACTGTTGAGATTCACTGAGCTGCGGACCACCACGCTGGTGATCGGCAAGCCGCCGACCATGCCAGAAAGCATGTTGCCGATGCCTTGAGCCATCAATTCGCGATTTGGGGGCGAGTGGCGGCGCTCGGGATCGATCTTGTCGATGCCTTCGAGGTTGAGCAGCGTTTCGAGCGAAGCGACGAAGGCTAGTTCGATCGCCACCAGCCATACCGCTTCACTAGCGATCATCGACCAATTGGGAAAGGTGAAGAAGTTAGACAATCCATCAAGCGAAGCGACTTGCGGAAGGTTGACCAGGTGCGCGGCCGTCAAGGCATATTCAGGAGCGACCGCTTTCAGGATCACGTTGACGAGCGTGCCGACAAGCACCGCGACCAGGGCCGACGGGATAAACAGTTTTTTCAAACGGCTGTTCTCCCAAGCGACGATCGTCGCCAGGCAAAGCACCGCGATGGCCGCTGCCGCCGGAGTGATGTTGCCGAGCATGTAGACCAGTTCGCTAAACGTGTTGTGCGCGTCGGGCTGGAAGAATGAAAACTCCCCTTCGGGGTCGACGTCGTAACCGACCGCGTGCGGAATCTGCTTGAAGATCAGAATCAGACCGATCGAGGCCAACATGCCGCTGACGACGGCTGATGGAAAATAGTTCGAGATCACCCCGGCGCGTAGCACTCCCAAAACGATTTGAATCGCTCCGGCGAGCACCACCGCCAGCAGAAATGTGGCGAACACGTTATCGAACTGATGCAGCGCTGCCAGGACGACTGCCGTCAAGCCAGCCGCCGGACCGCTGACGCTGGTGTGCGAGCCGCTGAGCGACCCCACCACGATGCCGCCGATGATCCCGGCCAAGAGCCCCGACGCCAGAGGAGCTCCGCAGGCCATCGCAATGCCCAAGCACAGCGGCAGAGCGACGAGCGTAACGGCGATTGAAGCGGGAAAGTCGCGCTTCAGGCCTGCGAAGAAGGAATGCCTCGGGGCAACGGATGCAGGAGCAGATGGTTGTGCCATAAATGTTTCTAAACCGTGGATAGGTCGTCTGGGATCGGAACAACGCTGACGTGTTTCACCGCGGAGGCGCGGGGAGCGGGGAGATACTTACCCGCCCGCCCCGCCGCCTGCGAGGCTAGGCGCAGAATGCGCAGAAAAAATCTCAGACGGGGCTGAGGTGGTTCAGCGGCACGTAGAACTTGCGATAGCACTTGCCGTCGTCGTAGCGCTCGCCGGTCGGATCGGCCACCAGGATCGTCGCCCGCCTGGTGATGCGATTGACTTTGCCGATGTAGCGCTTGCCTTCGTGGGCAAAGCTGACCATCGAGCCGACGCGGACGTTGTACTTTTTGGCGGCGCGTTCGTGCTGGGTCACCAGATCGTGCTTGTGCTCGGTGTGTCCGAACAGTCTTCCAGCGATCGTCTGGAAACGCGAGGCAGCACAATTGCTATCGTTCCATGCGAGCATCTCACCCAAATGGATCAGCTCGTGCTCCAAGATGCGCTGCATAGCCTGCATGCGATTGGTGCAGACGTGGCCGGTGACCCGGATGGGCCGCTCGAGGTCTCCGAAGGTTTGAAAGAGTAGCGTGGCCGACAGAGCGATCTCGTAGGACACTTGCACCGATCTCGAGCCCGGGATGCGCCGCGTCGAACGAATCGTCTTGCCACCTGCGCTGGTCATGCGATTGGACCAGCGGAACGACATGCCGTGGGAGCGGGCGATGCACAGCAATCGCGAGTCGAAGAACTTGGCATCGTACATCTCAGCCATGCGCTGCAGATCGCCGGCCGTCGTAGCGGTAAAGTTTGGCGAACGCATCGCTCGCGAGCGCGACAGGACCGCTTCGGCAATCTCTTGCGTGTGCTGCGCGATTTCCTCGCGCGAAAGCTGTCGCTGAGCGAGTAGTTTTCCGAGCGCCTGTGTTTGAAGAAGCGTTTCCTCCGAGGAGACGCTGCGCGTCGCTTCCGGCAAAGCCACCGACCGTGGCACGCGACGAGGAGTGCTCGCCATAGCTGCTCCGTTCCAATTGTGCCGGGCGCCAAAGAACCGCCCGTACTTCTATGTGAAGACCATCGACCCGAAACTTATCGCAAAGAGGCCCGACCACTGCAACCGCAACCGACGCCACTCTGGTGCGTTCATTGTAACCGACAGTTTATCGCCAGCGGTAGGCTGAGCGTTGTGAACCGAGATCCAGAGTCGCGAAGCGACGACAGATGTTTTTGGAACCCGACGGTAAGCGAGGGATGAACCCGCCACAGCGTCCGATAAACCATCGCTCATCTTCCGAAACTAAATCTATCTCCGCTCCAGCCCCTCACCCCCGGCCCTGGCCTGATAAAAACCTCGGAATGGTTCGTTGTTTTCATCTAAGTCTCGTTGCGCATCGTAAAAGCGCAAGGGCGCGAGTTCGCCCCGGAGGGGCCGTCGTCAGTAGCCCGGGGCGGAAGCCCCGGGGACAAGCAGGCCCATGGCATTTTCCGCCCCGGAGGGGCCGGCGTAGGCGGTTTAGCGGCGCTACGCCGGCCCCTCCGGGGCGGACCGATGCCTGCGCTCTCGCATTCCCCGGGGCTTCCGCCCCGGGCTA
>JBQCEI010000754.1:0-2613 GCA_051960375.1 Aureliella sp.
ACCAGCCGATCAAGCAGATGAACTACACGTACGACGCGGCTAGCCAACTGACCAGCGCCGCGGACGACGTGTCGGCTGTTGGGCTCGTCTACGACTTGGCCGGCCGCACCACGAGCGTCACCAACGCCGGAACGCCGGGCGTGCCTGCAGTGGTGCTCTCCTACGACTACAACGCTGCCAATCAGCTGACCAGCCGCACGGAAAAGATTGGCTCGGCAACCGGCGCCACGACCACCTACGCCCATGATGCGCTCAACCGCACGACGCGCATCGAGCAATCTGGCACAGGCGTGCACGACAAGCGAGTCGATCTGAGTTACAACGCGGCCAGCCAGTTCTTGAGCATCAATCGCTTTGCCGATCTGGCGGGCAACTCGCCGGTGGCTCAGTCGACCTACACCTACGATGGCAAGGGGCGACTGACTCAACTCGCGCATGCCAAGGGAGCCAGCACGCTCGCCGGCTATAGCTGGGTCTTCGATACGGCGAACCGTCTGACGCAGGCGACGACGCCCGACGGCGTCAGCAACTATACCTACGATGCCCTCAATCAGCTCACCGCGGCCGATCACGCAAGCCAGCCCGATGAGCAGTACACCTACGATGCCGGTGGCAACCGCACTAGCGGCGGATCGCAGGCGGGCGACGCAAACCGCTTGTTGACCGACGGCAAGTACAACTATCAGTACGATGCCGAGGGCAATCGCACGCGACGAGTCGAAATCGCCACCGGCAAATCGACGGAGTACTCGTGGGATTACCGCAACCGCCTGGCCAGCGTGGTTGACAAGGATGCCGCTCAAAAAGTCGTGAAAACGGTGTCGTATACGTACGATGTCTTCGATCGGCGGATCGGAAAGACGGTTGACCCCGATGGCCCGGGACCGCAAACGCCCCAGGTGGAACGCTACGTCTACGATGGATCGGACATCGCTCTGCAGTTCAACGGCCAAGGTACTCTGACGCATCGCTACCTATACGGTCCGGCCGTCGACCAAGTCCTGGCCGAGGAGGATGCGCAAGGCAATGTGTTGTGGCCGCTGACGGATAATCTTGGCACGGTCCGCGACTTGGCCGATTCTAATGGCGCGGTCGTCGACCACCTCCGCTACGACAGCTTCGGCAACGTTGTCAGTCAAACCAATGCCGCCGTCGATCAGCTCTATGGCTTCACCGGCCGCGAGCACGACGCCGAGAGTGGGCTGGACTACTTCCGCGCTCGTTACTACGACCCGGCCGTCGGCCGCTTCCTCACTGAAGATCCGATCGGACTGGGGGCCGGCGATGCGAACATGTACCGGTATGTCGGTAACATGCCCACGCAACTGACCGATCCCTTTGGACTGGAGCCGGGCGAAAGCTTACCCGTTCCCGACCCCTTTGTTCCTTCGGCGCAAGACCTGATTCCCACGTTGGAGGCCGAAGTCCCCAAACTCGCTCCGATTGTTCCCGAGAATCTTACGGGCCAAGTGAGCAAAAGCGACCAAGGGGATACGCCGCCCAAAATGCTGCAGGGAGAAATTTCCAAAAACGAGCAGGGCGGGTCGTCCAAGCCGTTGACCGGTGGCATAAGGCACGACGAGCGGAGGGACCCGAAACCCAAGCCGCCACCCCCCAAACCGGACGATCATCATCCGCCCAAGCCCGACCACAAGTGTCCGCCCAAGGATGATAAAGACAAGGACAAGGATAAAGACAAGGATAAAGAGAAAGAGAAGGAAAAGGAAAAGGAAACGCCCAAGACTCCTCCACCGCCCCCGATCACTCGCCCGTGTACGAAGACGACAGTCCACGGCGTGTGGAGCAAGCCGCCAGGGCTGGAAGATTTGACGATTACGAAAAAGGGCTTCGAATTAACTGCCGAACTGAAGGCTTGGCCGCCGAGCGTAAACCTGCTGAACCTTGTGTATACGATCAGCGGCAAAGCAACTGCCGAGATCAAGTGCACCAAGGAATGCGGCGGCAAGGTGCTCAGTGAGCAAACCTTTGGCATCAGCGTGCCGTTCAAGTTCGACAAACGCTTTGAAGTGATGAAGCTCGACGCAGTCACTGCGGCGATTATCCCGGTCAGCGCCTTGGCCGGCCCGTTTGCCCCGGCCGTCGCCACGACGTTAACAGGCGCCTACCAAGGGCTCAAGATGAAAGATACGCTCGAGCACAAAGTGATCCCCGTCGTCAAGGTTTACGAGAAGGTGCGGGAGACCGGCATCTTGGACTATTCCTCCGAGATCGGGGCGGCTGTCCAGGCCGCCATCCGCAAGCTGGGCGATCCGAACTTTTTGTGCAAGCTGCGCATGGGGTCGCACTGACCAGCCCCGTTTTTACCGCGGAGACGCGGAGACGCGGAGGCAACGTATTCACCTCGACTAACTACCGTTGGCCGAGCAAATGGCCGAGCATGCGCTGAGGTGAGTCGAGAAACGCCTTGGTGACTCGGTAGTGCTCGGTCTCTTCATACGCGATCGGCCCGATGCCGGTTTCGCTGAACGAATAGATCTGGGCTCTCGGATAAGCCATGATGATCGGTGAGTGCGTGGCGATGACGAACTGGGAATCTTGGCCCACGCATTGGTCGAGCAATAACAGAAACTCGAGTTGTCTCTGCGGAGACAG
>JBQCEI010000755.1:0-3441 GCA_051960375.1 Aureliella sp.
AGCCCCGCCGGCCAGCTCCATTCGGGCCGTCCGAAGCCTTGCTTGAATTCGGTCTGCAGACGAGCAAATTCGAGGTTGTCCTGAGCGAAGTAATAGACCGCTCCGTCGCGCTTGGTTTTCACTTTCACGTACTGCAAGTCGGGATTGACCGCCACGGCCACGTTGCTGGTCAGCGTCCAAGGGGTCGTCGTCCAGACGAGCAGATACTCGTTGTCGCGTCCCTTGATCGGAAAGCGAACGAAGACCGACTTGTGCACGGTTAAGCGGCGGCCATCGGCCACTTCCATCTGGCTGTACGCACATCCGGCTCGGCCCGACCACGGCATGACGTCAAAGCCGCGATAGATCTTGCCGCGCTGGAAGCATTTTTTCAGAAAGCTCCAGATCGTTTCGTTGTTCTGCGTCGAGAACGTAAAGTAGCTGCCGCCCCACTCGGGATTGCCCAGCCGCGCAACCAGCTGATGCGCCGGTCCGGTCTCGGTCTTGCCCGACGGCGTCTTGAGCGTGGCGGCTTCGTCGCCGCCGAGCTTGTCGGCCAAGCCGCGGAGCTGGTCGGGATTATCCCAGTCCATCCAGTAACCGAGGCGAATCGACTGCTCGGTCTGGCGAGCCGCGTAGCGGAGCACGCGCTTCTTGCATTCGTTGGAGAAGTGATCGATGCCGAACGCTTCGATGCGGTTCTTCTCGCCCAAGCCGAGCTGCTTTTCGACTTCGACCTCGACCCACAACCCCTGGCAATCAAAACCATTCTGATAGCGGAGCTCGTGGCCGGTCATCGCGCGAAAGCGCTGGAAGAGGTCTTTGTAGGTGCGTCCCCAAGCGTGATGCACCCCCATGGGGTTATTGGCCGTGATCGGGCCATCCATGAAGGTCCACTTGGGTTTGCCGCGATTTTTTTCGCGGAGCTTGTCGAAGATGCGGTTTTGATTCCAGAACTTCAGCATGGCATGCTCGCCCTGCACAAATGCGGAATCGCCAACTCGCTCAAACATGAATGTCTTTTCCTACACTCGAGAACTACGGCTTTGCATCGAAGCTGAAAAACTCAATTCGACAAGCCGTAAATCGTATCGAAAACCCCGAGTTTCAGAAAGCCGCTCCCCCTCCGCGATCGCCGCGTCCTAGTGTGGCACTGGCTATTCCAGTGTCTTGGTGCTCGAAGTAACCACCGCAGCAACTGCTGTTCTCGGCCCAATGCCCGCGGGGCCTCCGGGCCCAGACCCGAGACATCGTCCAGCATCTGGCATTGGCAAGCATTTAGATCAGCCACAGCCACAGACTTCGAAGGGAGACACTGGCATAGCCAGTGCCACACGAGGGCGCGGAGAGCGCGGAGGGAACTGGCGGTCTAGCAGAAGCGTGAAACTTTGGGGTAAAATGCCCGTTTTTGAGGAGCAACATGTCGCACGTTTCCGGCCCCCGATTTGTCAAAAACACCACGCGCCCCGAGTTCCCCAAGCGTGCAATCGTCACTGCGGGCATGCCGTATGGAAACAAAGACTTGCACTTCGGCCACGTCGGAGGCGTGTTCATCCATGCCGACGCCTACGCCCGCTTTCTTCGCGACCGCATCGGCGCGGAGAATGTGATCTTTGTCTCGGGGACCGATTGCTACGGCTCGCCGATCGTCGCCGACCATGCCGATAAAGTCCAAAAGGGCGAGTTCTCTGGCTCGCTGCTGGAGTTCGTTCAAGCCAACCATCAGCGCCAGGCCGACACGCTGGCCGCCTACTCGATCTCGGTGAACAACTTTGCCGCTTCGGCCCTCGAGCCCTACGTCGACGTGCATCGCGACATGGGGGCGCACATTCTCGAGACGCTCCATCGCAATGGACACCTGCAAAAGCTGACGACGTCGCAATTCTACGACGTCAAGAAAGAGATGTTCCTCAACGGCCGGCAAGTGGTCGGGCGCTGCCCGATCGAAGGCTGTCAGAGCGAGAAGGGCTACGCCGACGAGTGCTCGCTCGGTCACCAATACGAGCCGAGCGAACTGATCAATCCGATCAGCACGCTGACCGGTGAAAAGCCCGAGATGCGCGACGTCACCAACTGGTACTTGAACGTCGAAAAGTTCCGCGACGCGCTCACCCAGTGGCTCGACCGACTGGACCAAAGTCAAGCGTGGCGTGAGTTCGCTATCCGTGAAGTGCGAGAGTACTTCGGCCTGCCGGCGCTCTACATCAAGCGCGACGATCTCGAGCAGGTCGACGAAGCCGCCCTCGTGGCCAGCCTGCCGCCGCACGAGCGCGAGCCCAGCCGCAGCAAGTCGGACAAGTTCATCTTCAAGACGCTGGCCGATCGCGACCGGGCCAAAGCCGAACTCGGCAAGCAGAACGTGCGTTACCGCGCCGGACGGACGCTCGTGCCGTTTCGCTTGACGGGCAATCTCGACTGGGGGCTGCCGGCGCCGGTGATCGATGGCCTCGAAGGCTTGACGTTTTGGGTCTGGCCCGAATCGCTCTGGGCACCCATCTCGTTCACCGCCTCATGCCTGGCCCAAACCGGACGTCCGGCGAGCGACTGGAAGTATTGGTGGAGTTCCAAAGACGCGCAGGTCAATCAGTTCATCGGCGAAGACAATCTATTCTTCTATGGCCTGGCCGAAATGGCGATGTTCCTCGGGATGCAAGGCGAGCAGTTCGCTTCCGATCCGCCCGAGGGCGACTTGCAACTGCCCAAAATCATCGCCAACCATCATTTGCTGGTCCTCGACAAAAAGGCGAGCAGCAGCGGCAAGGTCAAACCGCCGAGCGCGCGCGATCTACTGCAGTGGTACACCTCCGACCAACTGCGGATGCACTTTCTCAGCCTCGGCTTAGGGCTCAAGCACATCAGCTTCCGTCCCAAGCCGCTCGATCCGAAGGCCTCCAGCGGCAGCGCCGATCCGGTGCTCAAGGATGGCAACATCCTCAGCAATTCGCTCAACAAAGCGGTCCGTTCGTGCTTCTACACGGTGCAGAAGTTCTACGATTCGAAGCTGCCGCGCGGTCTGGTCAGCGATGACATCGTCGAGCAATCCGAGAACGTCATCCTGGCTTTCGAACAGGCGATGGCCGCTCCGGAATTCCATACCGGCATCGAGAAGGTCGGCGCGTTTATTCGCGACATCAACAAGCTATGGACCGAGCAGCGACCGTACGCCGACGATTGTCCCGACGAGCAACGCAAGCAGGCTTTGATCGACGCCTTCCACATGGTCCGCGTCGCCGTGACGCTGCTGCATCCGGTCGCTCCGGTCGGCACCGAGAAGGTCCGCGAGCAACTGGGCATCGGGCCGGAGCTCTGGGACTGGTCGCGCATCTTCGATCCGCTCGAAAGCTTCATCGGCCCCGAGCACCAGTTCGCCCACCTGCCGCAGCGCGTCGACTTCTTCGACAAGACCGAGTACCAGATCGCCGAGTAATTTGCACCGCGGAGGCGCGGAGAGCGCGGAGTTGT